>SHMU01000165.1 GCA_008080765.1 Promethearchaeota archaeon
ACTCACAGCGATTATTTAAATGGGAAAAGAAGAATTTAAAATCCAACATGTCTTAATTATTTTAACAACACCCTTTTAAAATTTTTAGAATAAAAGTATTTTTAGGCTATAATTTTTTCCAAACGCTATTAGCAGGTAAGTGAAAGGGCATCTTTTGCTGTAACGTTTCCTCTGCCCATCCATTCACTAAGAGGTGCTCTACTTCCTCAGTGAGATATTGATCTGCCTCTATACATCGCTCTAAGAAAAGGTCTCCATCGCTCTCAATACATTTCACTTTACTCCGCTGCCAAGCCTCTTCTAAATGTGCCAGCAGCAACCAGTAGTCCCAAGTCTGAGCGCAGATGATGTAATCTTCGGAATAAGCGCCCGCCATTTTTTCTATAGGATATACAAAATTACTGATATCTTGTAATTTAATCGGAGTCCTTGAAGGGATCATGTTGATTGCTCGTTTAGTTCTTTCATTAATCGTTTGTAAATACTTTTCTAATTCACTTTGTTGTTCTGTCAACGGAATTGGATTAAGACGATGAGACGAGATAATTGACTGTACTTTACGATGCACCAATTCTTTTGTAGCATCTTTAAACCTTTGAACGGCATATCCTCGCTGTGGTACACCATACCAAGGAACTGGAGTAAAATCATAATCGCACGAAAATATAAGATCAAATTTATCGTTTCTAATTTCATAATCTAACATGTGCAAACAATGTGCATTTGTTTCGTGCGTATATATTGAAATCTCTCCAAGTTGTATTGTTTGATTGGATTTTAAAGGATGTTTTCTATTATAGGGATAAGAACGATCCTTGAACCCTATTGAACTACCAAATGCTTCAAAATGATGGATTTGTTCTTTTTGAATCCCTGCATATAATCCAATTCTCGCCTTTTTCTCACATCTCTTTAAGGTATCAGGATGGGCATGAATCATCGCATTGGACTTTTCAAAAATCGCAGCCAATCCACGCCCATGGTCTAAATGGGTATGAGAAAGTATGACGTCAGTAATATCTGCCGAGGAGAGATTCAATTCATTTTTCAAGAATGAATTAATTCTTTTTTCTGAGGGGTTAGTATCTATTAGGATCTTATTCTCCTTTAAATTGATAAATAAAGCGTTACCCGAAGGAAATTTGGACTTATCTTCGCCTAAAATCATCCATATATTCGGACATAACTTCTTATAATTTTTATAAGTAATTGAAAGATCTCCTATTTTATGTTTTATAAATCCTAATTTTATTAAATCCTAATTTTATTAAATCTTTTTTTTTCAAAAAACTAAGTATTTTGTTTTCATTCTCAAAAGAGATAGTCCTTCTTAGGAATTGAGAGTTTTACTTCTAATATAGGCTTATTTTGATTTTATTTGACAAATATTTATATAATATAAAAAAAATTCCTTTTTTGTGGTTGAGCTCTATAATAGAATGGAAAATTATATCCTCTCTCTCTATGAGGATTATCCATTAGAAATAAGAAAAAAGATGAGAAATCTCCTTTTTACAGATTTCATTAGTTTTATAGGATGGATATTGTTATTTTTAATGGGGGGTGTACTCAATTATATTGAGAATTGTGACTTTACCATCTTTATTCGAGATTTTGTAGTACTTGGTTTAATTTTAGTTTCAATAATTTTACTAAAATTAAAAAAGCCAGTTTTAGCAAGTTATACAACTATGAGTATTCTTTTTACGATCGTGTATCATCCCATTATAAAAGACTTAATAGGTATTAGTTCAGAATCGTCCCTCATATTGTATAGAACCTTGGTTATATTAATTATTGGAAATCTATTCTTAAGTACCTATTCTTTAAAACAACTACAGATTGTTTTTTACACTCTTATAAGTATTATAACCTTTATAATTCATTCTATCATCATCAAGAATCTTTATTTTGAAGGCAGATTTACATTCGAATTCTATGCGTTAAGTTTTGAAGCTTTGTTTTTTCTTTTAATCACTAGCGCAGTATGCCTATTTTTATTTAGATTAACTTCACAAAATCGATTTGATTTTATAGATAATATTATCTTATTTAAAATGACTCGAAAAGGACCAACGCCAGTTTTTTGGGAGCATCCCATGAATTATGATGTACTCTTAGAGTGTGGAGTTTATTTCTATACTGCTGTTGGGCAAGGGCTTCGTTATCTTACCGGCTTATTCGGGCCTTTGCCTTTTGGCGATGATTCGAAACATATTGCTCTGATATATACAACATTAATGAAAGATTCTGCGTTTGAAATTCCAAGAATGAAGGGACAAAATTATATCATGTTTGCGTTCATAGCAAAAACCGATAAAATAGATTTTTTAGAACGTAATAAATTCTTAGAAATTATCCAAAATGAAACATCAAAAATTAAAGATTTAGCAGGATTTAATGACGATGAATTTCAAGAGTTTGCCAAAGTGCTGCATAGCTATTAACGTTTTAAATTTAAAAGATTTTTGAATTATTTTTACCATAAAAGAAAGCCACGCCCTTCAGTGTGTGGATGATTCTTTTCATTTAATTCAACCCGTTTGAAACTGTTTTCAAGTGATCCCATTGGCTTCGTGAATGAACTCTTCCATCACTAAATCATTAAACCATCACTCCCCCAAACGTTAAAAATGGGTATTGCTTCTTATGCTATACCAAAAAAACTCGGCATGACATCTTGAAATATACAAAAGAAGCTCATAAAGTGTATTCCTTGCATTAGCACCTCTTCTTCGTGGTTAAATATCGACAAAACGTGTTTGTAGAGGATCATGAACTCATCAATTTTATGAAAACCACGTTCAAGGACATTTCAGAGGAATACGGGGCGGATATAGAGGAAATAGAATGCGGAATGGATCACATTCACGTATTGGTATCTACCAAGCCCACCTTGAACATGTCGAGCTACATTAACGCGCTAAAGGGGCGTTCTTCACGTTACGTGAGGAAAGCCTTTCACGATTTCTTAAAATACAAGTTCTGGGGCAACCACTTTTGGTCTCCGAGCTATTTCATCGCCACGACAGGTAAAGTGTCCATTAATGTCTTGAAACACTACATTGAGAACCTGAACAGGAGGTACAACTGACCATGATTGAGGCAATAAAGATCAGGATATATCCAAGCAAGAAGCAACGGACGAAGTTGAACAAGACATTAGGTAGCGGTCGATTCCTCTATAACAAGATGTTAGAAGAGAGAAACGAGGTGTACGAGCGATTAAAAGACGATAAAGAGGCGTTATACGACTACACGTACAAGACAGAAAAACAATACAAGCAAGAGTTTCCATTCCTCAAGGAAGCCGATTCACGGGCACTTCAAAACAAGACGCGAAACCTGATCACCGCGTTTCACAATTTTTTCGAGGGATTAAACAAGCCGCGAAAAGTAGGACATCCTAAATTCAAGTCCAAGAAAGGCGTGCAGAAATACACCACCGATAATGTTAACAACAACATTAAAATGGACTTCACGCGACAGAAGATCAAGCTTCCGAAGGTATCGTGGATTTCCTTTCGGGATGACAGGGTGTTTTCGGGAAAGATAAAGCACGTCATGGTGAGCAGGACAAGGACTAACCAGTATTTTGTTGCCATCACGCTGGAAGCTCAAGACGATGCAGAGCCAAAAAATACGATACATGAAAAGTACATTGCGGCATTCGACATGTCGGCGAAAGATTTCTTGGTCAATGATGCGGTTCGCATGAAAAACCCGCGATTCTATCGTTCGGTGGAAAAGAAAACCAAGCATCTTCACAGAAACCTCTCGCGGAAGCAAAAAGGCTCCAAGAATTGGGAAAAGACGAGGTTAGAATTAGCCACGCACTATGAAAGGATATACAACCAAAAGAAGGATTGGACGCACAAGACCACCCGTGACTTGGGCAATAAATACGATGTCATCGTCTTGGAAACCCTCAACATCAAGGGCATGCAGAAGTTCATTAAGGCATGTCCAAATCGGTCACGTTAGATTTTTCGTGGCATCAATTCAAGACCTACGTAGAATATAAGATGGAATGGGCGGGGAAGCATTTCATTTAAGTGAAATGGAATTTTCTTTCGAGCAAGAAGTGTTCACACTGCGGTCAGATAACCAATGACCTTCCATTAGATGTTAGAGTGTGGATGTGTTCCACTTGCGGAACAATGCATGATAGAGACCTCAACGCCTCCATCAACTTGAATGTCGAAGGAATCCGCATCTTAAAAGAAGAGAAACACAGCACGATAATCCATGATGATAAAGCTACCGCCGGGATGGCGGAAAATCAAGCCTTTCAAGACGATGTAAGACCTATCGCTATTCTTCAGAATGCGTGCAGGCGGTTTTCAATGAAGAAGGAAGTTCACATCTACGGGAAGGATTTACACGAATCTCCTTCCTTTAGGAAGGAGTAGTTTAAATAATGATTTTTCCTGTTTTATATTAAATCTTCTAAGAAAGAATAATACAAAGATATTTGAGTTATTCTTTTTAAAGCTAGTTTAAGGTATTAATTTTTAATTTTAATATAAATTATATTATATAATGAATAATATTGAGAGCACTTCTGATGTTAATTTGGCGTCTGCTAAAGAAATTATGACTCCCTACGTCATTGAATTAACTACAGCTGCAATTTTTGGAGATGTTATACAGATCTTAGATGAAAATAAAATAACTGCTGTATTTATTCGTGATCTTGAAACTGAAGACTATTACATCGTCTCTCAAAAAGATATTATTCGATTTTTAAACAAGGGCGGATTAAATAGAAATAATTTAAGTCAGACTTCTGTAGAAGAAATTATGAAGGGTCCTATTCAAAAAATTGATGCTGAAACCTCCATTGATAAAATAATCCGTTTTATGGCAAAGAAGAATTATAAAAGAGTGTTGATTTCAGATGATAATAAAGCTATAGGAGTAATTTCCACAAGAGACATCATGAAATGGAACGACACCTACTTTAAACCTGCAAAACCTCAAATTCTTCTATTTACTGATAATTTATCCTCTAATCTCATTGGGAAGCACGTATTCCAAGAAAATATCGAGGATGAGGTTCAAGACCAGCTGATCGATATATATGGGGGTGCGTTAAGTTCTATTTCTATAATTACTAATGAACTTATAAAAAAATCGGGAAAAATGGTTCATCTTGAAAAAGATAAAAGAGCAGTTTTATTTGAATCAGCAGAACGAATAACGGGAATTCTAATAAGTGATTATAATTCCTTGGATCTTCGACGAAAATTAAGAAAAGCAACAAACTTATTTTGCGAGATCTATAGAGATGTTATTGAGCATTCTATTAGGAATGAGACGGGAATTACGATTACATGTGATCTCAGTAAAATCGTTGAGCTTTTTTTAATATTATGACTCTTATTTCTTGAATAATTCAGACGCAAGTTCAAAAACCTCATCATGCAATTTATCTTTAATATCTCTTGAAACATCAGATATTAATTCTTCGGGAATTGCTGGTAAGTACTCCTTTAATTCTTGCTGAATGATCGGGTTGATCTTATTCATGAAAATGTTAATAAATTCCGATTTTTTAAGATACCCTTGCTTAAACTCTTGAATATATTTTCGATTCAATTTCTGAAGCCACTCACAACCTCTTTCGGTCAAATTCTTGATTACATTCTGAGATGTTTTGGCATTGAAATCCTCAAAATATGACTTATTTTGTTCTATGATTTCTTTAAAATGGTTTGTTATATGTTGCTGAGTTTTTAAAGGCAAAATTGTGCTTGAATTTAGAAAGAGAATAATCATGAACTTTTCAGCAATAAACGAGATTTGAACTTTGAGATTGCTTCCGTGAATCTCTAAGTAGCTTAAATCCTTAATATTATTATTGGAGGCAAAAATATTGAAAGAACTGAAATACATGCTCACAAAATCAATTTCCAGTAAAGAATTCTTATCATTTGATAAATATGAAGTGAGGGGGTTGTATTTCTTATGGTCTTCGTATTCATAGGTCATTATAGCATTTCCAAACAAGTCTGCGAAGAGAATTCCCACAATGGGAGGTATCTGGTCTAATTTATTATGGGTATAGAAGTAATTTACTAATGCTCTTTTTTGGATATTTAAGGAATTATTTTTTGGCATTGAATATCATTTCTTTCATTTGTAGTTTTCTCTATTAGTAAATTTTGGAATGATTTTTAATATAACGACTGAGAAAATTTATAATTAAGTCTTGAGTAGAACGCATAAAAAATCCGATAAAAATCCATGTGGAATTTCTATAAGAAATTTCCAAAGGATAACAATGATGTTCATCTAATATTATTATGATAACATATAGGTGATGATAATGATAACATTTCAAGAATATTTCGATAATATTCTCTTTTAAGAATTTAGTGTTAATTCTTAATAGTATAATGATAGTAAATGACTTGAATGATAAGATCAACATAAAAACAAAAGGATTTTCTAAAGAAATTACCATTGATGATGATGATGGTGAAGGGATTGCGTATGTATTCCCCGATACTAAAGAATTTATTAACATCATAAAGCGAAAACTAATTCAAGAGAAGTTTATAACATTTGTTAAAGGACAAGAACAACAGAAAGCAAAAGCAGAAGAGATATAGTACTTTGAGATTTTAAAGAAGTATCTTATTGAAAATAAATAAGAAGTAATCATTAATAGAAAATTTTATTTTGTTTTTAATAATTTCTCTAGTCGATGGTAAATAAGAATAGTGATGATTTTGATCACCTTAATTCCTTGTTTTATCCTAGACATATTGCGTTTATTGGAGCTACAGAAAGTTCGACTTTTGGGTCAATGTTGTATCTTAAAGACTTCAGAAATTCCCAATGGGCTGATAGCTTTTATCCCGTAAATCCTAAGCATCAAGAAGTTTTGGGATGGAAATGTTACCCCTCTGTAATAGACATCCCTAATCATGTTGATACTGCATATATTTCAGTGAAGACAAAGATTGTGCCAAAAGTCCTCTATGAATGTGTGGAGAAGGGAGTAAAATGGATTATCATTTTTTCTTCTGGATTTTCAGAAACAGGTGAAACAGAAAGGAAACATGTTCAAGAACAATTAACAGAGATCACCAAGGGCTCTGACACAAGAATAATTGGCCCTAACTGCTTGGGTCCTTATAATGGTATTACGGGCATGTCTTTTTCATTTGCTGCAAGACCTAAAGAAGGTGCCATCTCTTTCATGTCTCAGTCGGGAGGGCATTTAAGCCAATTACTCGATATTGCGGTAAAGAGAGATCTACGTTTTCGGTATGGAGTTTCATTTGGCAACCAAGTGGATTTAAATTGTGTTGATTTCTTGCGATTTTTTAGGGAAGATGCGGGTACCAAATTAATTGCAGCCTATTTAGAATCTTTTGGTTCATCCACGGGGCATCAATTCTTTCTGGAACTCAAAAAAACTACCAAAAAAAAGCCCGTATTACTTTGGAAAGGAGGTCATACAAAAGATGGTTCACGTGCGGCATTCTCACACACGGGTGCTATGGCTTCAGATCTCCGTATGTGGAAAGCGATGGCTAAACAAACGGGAACTATTCTTATCAAGGATAACGAAGAGTTTTGGAATACCATAAAAACATTTGAACTTCTGTATCCTGAGCATATTCCTCGAGGTAGGCGCGTGGGAATTATTACTCCTGGGGGAGGCTCAGCGGTAAACATAACAGATATTATGTGTTCTCACGGATTACAAGTACCCGAATTAACAGAAGATAGTCAAGAAAAATTAAGTGAAATACTTCCAACAGAGAATGTAAACATTAAAAATCCTATCGATCTGGGCGCTTCAGGTTTTGTTGTGAATATCTTTCTTAAAAGTATTGATTATGTACTCCAAGATCCCAACATTGATATTGTTATGGTTCCTTTATGGAAACACCATATATTCCGCTATGTATTTAAACGGATGATTCAATTATACAAAAAAACGACGAAATCATTTGGTTTTTGCCTTCCAAGTCTTGCTGATGCAGATAAAGAATTGACAACACGATTTACTATTGCTAAAAAGATGTTGCACAAGGAGAGAACACTCTATTTCTTTTCTCTGCGGGATGCTGCAAACAGTATTTCACATTTATGTGATTATGCTGAATATTTACATTCCAAAAAAAGGTAAAAATACAATAATTATTCTTCTCTCAAAATGATTCTATTAATAAAAAAAAGGAGAATTGAACAACATGTCTAATCTATTTCATCTGATAATTCACTACCGCTCCCCCGAGTACAATAAACCATCCATCTCAATCCCATATCTTCATACACAGGACATTCCGGACATAAGCATCCCTTCTCAGCCTTTATTATATCACTTTTTCCCGTTGCACAGAATCCTAATTTCGTTTCTCCAGTCCCGGTGTAACTTGGACATTTTCCGCAGTAATCCTTGCAAATCTCTTTTACATTTTCGAGTTGTTTCTTCATTTCTTCTTGCGACATATTTCCCATTTTTTGCATGGTTTCTTCGAATTTTCCCCTTATTTTTCACCTCTTTTATTATTTCTATAACACTTTAGCTATTGCTTCTTATTAAAGAGATCTCCAATAATTTATTCAATGATATCTAAGTTCTTTCTCCTTCAATTATTAGAGATATTCGCTTTTACTGTCAATAACAGAAAATATATCGATGTATTTATTAAATTCACCACTCAATTATTCCATGTAAAAACTTCAATCAAAAAATAGCTACACTGCAAAATATCAAATTGAGATCTAATTGATATCCAAAATCCAGACTGGGAAACTAATAAACATGGTAAGTTAATATAAACAGAAAGGAGAACACTTAAACATCATCTTAAAGCTATAAAACAAAGCTCGTTTTTTATTCTTCGATTTAATAGAAGGGGTTTAATAACTGGATTTTTTCCTTCTTTCATTTTCTTATTACTTCAAATGTTTAAATATTCTTTATTAAGTAGTAGTTGAAGCCTCCCCGCCCTAAAGGACGGGGATTCCCACGAGTCCACTAAGCATTAGCTGGCGGGCATATCTTAGGGCTGT
>SHMU01000166.1 GCA_008080765.1 Promethearchaeota archaeon
TACATGGAGCGGTCAAGACCTTCAGTTACAGGTCATTAAAGAGGACGTCCAAGGATGTCCAGATTTTAGGTAACTGTCAATCGGGCCTCTAACTAATATTGCTAAATGCCTGCAAAAAGACCCTAAATTTGGAGAAAATCTAAAAAAACTAATCATTATGGGGGGTGCAATTAAGGTTCCAGGAAATATCACTCGAACTGCTGAATTTAATATATATAGTGATCCCCTTGCCGCTAAAATTGTATTCGAATCGGGTTTAAAAAACATTACACTGATCCCTTTAGATGTAACTCGGCAAGTGGTTTTAACTCCCCAATTAATTAAAAAAATTAATAAGAATACTAAAGTGGGAAAGTTTGTTTATGATATATTAGAATTTTATATTAATTTTTGTATAACGGAATCAGGACTTAAAGGAGCCCCTTTGCATGACCCTCTTACCGTTGGTGAGGTAATAAATCCTTCGTTTATGAAAAAAATTCCGTTAAATGTAAGAGTAGTCACAAAAAGCGAACTATTTAATTCCAATAGAGAATCTTATGATCCTCAGAAAGAATTAATAAAAGGACAGACGGTGGCAGAGTTAAGGAAAGGCAAGAGCATCGCCCATGTAGAACCCAACATGCAAGTATGTTTAGAAGTGAATTATCGCTCATTTTTGAAATATTTCGTTAATATCATTAATTCTTAGATTAATAAAGGTTCCCTTAAAGATAAGCTGTATATTTTATTCTACTAAAGACTATATCTCCTGAAAAATTCTAATTGTTTCCTTCCTTTCAGTTTCTAGTTCTATTTATTAAAATAAGCCCATATTTATAACAATAAAGCTTATGTATAAAAGAGTGTAATATATAATTGAATTAAATTATACAAGATTACAAATAGGAGAAATAAAATGCCAACAGTAAAAATACCATGGGCCGCTTGGCGTGCTCCAGAACATCTTGAATTAAACTTTCCCGAAGATTGGGATATATCAGTCTGTAGAATGAATGGAAATTCCGAAATTGATGATGCAAACATAGAAGAGAGTATTTTGAATCCCATTGGAGCTCAACGTATTGCCGAACTTGCCAAAGATAAAGAAAAGGTAGTTCTAGTTGTAGATGATATGACCAGAACTACGCCCATTTATAGACTTATGCCCTATATTCTTGATGAATTAACCAAAGCTAATATTGATCGCTCTCAAATCACAATTTTACTTGCCTTAGGAGCACATAAACCAATGAATCGGCATGATTGTATTCTTAAGTTAGGAAGAGACGTTGTAGACACAATAAACATTGAAAATCACCATCCTTATGAGAATTTGATAGAAGTAGGAGAATCCAAAATTGGAACTCCCATTCATATTAATAAAACCTATTATGAAGCAGATCTAAAGATCTCAGTAGGGGGTGTCATTCCCCACCCATTAGCAGGGTTTGGAGGAGGAGCTAAAATAGTATTACCAGGAGTATGCGGAATTAAAACCCTTGAAGCGAACCATTCAGCTGCAATGCGCGGAGTGGGAGCAGGTATTGGAAGAATGACAGGTGTGAGAGAGGACATTGAAGAAATTGCAGAAAGAGTGGGATTGGATTTTTCAATTAATGCAATTTTAACAGAAAAAGGAAACATCGGCGCTATAACTTCCGGACATTTCAGAGATGCTCATAGAAGAGCTATGGAAATCGGGGCGGAATTTTATAAAACAGACGTCACTTTAGATAATGATGTTGCTTTTTTTAACTTATTTCCCGAAGATAGCGAACTCAATCAGTCGATCAAAGGTTTTAATTTTTTAATGACTGCACCAAATAAAATGTTAACACGAAAAGGAACTATAGTTCTTATGTCAGCAGCTTATGAAGGACGAGGGTATCACAGTCTTATCGCAGAAACGGGAGCCAAATTATATCAAAATTTAGGAGAAAGTGTAATTTGGAGAGCTTTTGTAAAACGCAGAAATGTCATTTTTTTCTCTCCAAATATTTCAACCCATGATCTTTATCATTTCTTTCCTGAAACGGTCAAACTGTGTAATAGATTTGATCTTGTAATTAAGGAACTCGAAAATATTCATGGAAGTAACATAAAATGCGCTTTGTTTCCTTGCAGCATTCAATTAGCGTAAGAAGATTCAATATCCTTTTTTTCCTTTTAAAAACATTAAATAGTGTGAGCATCGAACAGAATTATTTTTGAATATGAAAATATTAATAGGAGATGTGTTTTATAGAAATAGATAAGTGAAAATTTAAATAAATAAGTGAAAATATATATACAAGCGAACCTATTTTTTTTAATAGAGATAATAATATATAATGTAGAAACCAGTTTGAAATTTAAAATATTATATAAAGATTTTTTACCTTGAATTATTTTTTAAGTATTGGGATAGAAAAAAAGAAACGGGTGGATTTGTAAAGATGAAGGTTAATTGGATTTATAAGATATTACTCGTGGGTAATAATGGCTCAGGAAAGTCCACCTTCGTTAATTATGATCGTAATAATGAAAAATTCTTTAAGGATTTCAGCGATAATATTGGTCTCGACTTTTTTATTAAAAAGATTCCGGTCCAAAACGATCTTCATTGTCAATTACAAATATGGGATGTAAATGTAATTGAACATTTCTATTTTTTAATCCCCTCTTATTTTCGAGGGACGGCTATGTTTCTCCTCTTTTTTGACTTGTCTGATCGACAAACTTTTTATGATCTTCCGATTTGGGTTGATATTATTGAAGCTTTTTCCGATGAAATTCCTATTTTATTGATTGGTTCTAAATCGGATCTCCCTACGGAAGTGTCCTATAACGAGATACAAAATTTTTCTAGGGCTCACAATTTAATTGGACCTTATTTTATCTCTACAGAACAAGGATTTAGAATTGATGTGATTTTTTCCAAAATTGCAGAAGTTTTGACGGGTATTAGAATTTTATCGGAGGAAGAAAAATATTATTTAAAATATCATCTGGGCAGGTTCGAAGATGCTCAAGATTTTGAGCTTTCACCGGGTATTAGTGGTGTTTCACATGAACAACATGTTCTATGCACTTCACATTCCAATGAATTTACGATATCAGAGCAGCAAAATAATAGTCTATTGCATTTACGAGATATTATGCGGGGAGAGATTGATTTTCAGGGAATTAGCAAAGTAGAATTAACACCCAAAGAGAAAAAGGAACTAATTGAATTTTTAGAATATTTTAAATATTGTCCCGTTTGTCATGTAAAAAATCATAAGACCTACTTAAAACGGTTTTATTTAAGTAAAGAAAAAGCGAAGGTAAGGTTTAAAAAACGTCTCTTGGAATTAATGAGAGAATCAAGGTATTTTAAAAAAAGATATTATAATACGATTAAATTGGGCATACCTTGTTGTGAATGTTTCGAAAAATACTGCAAAATTGCAAAAATAGAACATAATTAGAATAGATTAGATTAGATGCATTCATAATTCTATTTCTTAATTGAGTTTTATATATTATAATAGATCTAAGTTAGAGCATTTTATAATTTCTGTTTAGGAAAGCTCGCCTCTTCAAGGGCGAGGCGAATTGAGCTCTCTATTACCATTTGTGAAGCTCGTGTTGAGAGACATATTATGGTGGACAATTTTGGAAGTGATTTGAATTTATTATTATTTTCCTTGATGTATATGAGAACAATATAACCCGATCACACGTGTCTCTTGAGGAAGGTTTCACCGTCTTTATAACTTACCTTATCAAACTTGCAAAATCTCCAAATTCTCCCTGTTAGAATTTTTTGCTGGCTTCCTATTCCCTTCCTCTGTTAATAATCGCCTTTTGCTATGCATTTTTTCATGAACACCGTTTAATTTTTACATGTATTCGGCGGTGGGACGATAATTCAGCTTGATGTGAGCGGACACCCAATCACTACTCTAGCTTTTTTATCCTTGAACAATAGCCATGATAATGATGGAAATGTTTTTACACCGATGTCACAGCACCTACCCTTTAAAACTTTTAACCATTGATGATAGAACAACGGTCTGGTGCAAGAACTTGGCGTCAATCGAAGGTATCATGACCACTGTATCGTAGCATGAATTTCTTCACAAACAGTCTGGTGAACTAAGGGCTCCGTTTTCACACGAATTCTTTGCCTTAAGGTGAGGTAGCTCATTCCACCTTTTTTTCTATTAGCTGGTTTTTTAGCCAATTAGGCAAGAAAAAGCCAAAATAGAACAATATTACGCTCGTTATTAAGATACCCCGAAAGATAATCAAAGTTATTTCATTGGACGGTAAAGAGCTGTCTAATATACCTCCTATCGCAAATAAAGGAAATGCCCCCATTAAAATCTTACCTTTGATTTTCATTTCCGGATCCTCAAATTTCATCGTTTCCCAAGCGAATTTCACTCCCGTAATAATCAAAATTGCCACATATATAAAGATAAACGAATTTAAAAACCAACTATTTCCTTTTGTATCAACAGGTGAAATCTTTTCCGAGACAAGGCTCACATCAATAAAAAGCATGGTCAAAAAAGCTATGTAAAAAAAGGCGGTAAATGCTATAGTAGTTCCAATTATGAGTTTTCCCCGATACTTTAATAAGATAATGTCAGTAAAAAAAATTACCCATGAAATCAGACTGATTGGAAGAGGGAGAAAATTAAGAAGCATTATAGCTACAAGAGGTAGTCCATCATTTTGAAAAAATATAGCAACCACAAATGACAAACTCGTCCCAAACCAACCAGAAGTCATGAAAATTAAGGTTAATCCAGTGAGGATGAAATTCTTATTTTTATTTTGGAAATATTTGATCAATAAACTTAACCCCAATGCAATCGAAAGCGTGCAAAATGATACGCCTAAAGTTCCGTTAAGAATATCCAATGGACTTAAACTCATAGAATGAAAGTAAAACTTGTAATTATCATATTTTATTTAATGTAAGAATACTAATACACCTTTATATTACTTTTTATTTCGAATCAAGATTTCAAAATCCAATGCCATAACTTATTCATTCAAAAATAAAGAATGATAAAAAATTAAAAAGAGTTAATTTTTCCCGTATTTTTCAAACAATAGTATTCCAATGGTAATAATACCAATACTCATTAATCCCAGCATGAGAAAATAGATCCATATTATAGGATTTGTAATCATTGACCCATTAAAGATCATTTTAATAGATTCAGTAGCATAATAGCTGGGAAAAAAAATTGCAATTAGCGTAGTGGTTTCATTTAGAGGGATAAATGTGCCAAAAAACATTTGAGGAAGGATAAAAATAAAGGAGAGAGCAGTAGCAGAACCAGAGTTTTTTGCAATTGTTGCTGTGATTAATCCGAAACCTACAGAACATATTGAGAGAAGTGTAATAAATAAAAATGCAAAGAAGAACCCAATTATCCCTCCTTCTGGTCGAAAGCCAATAAGAAAAATTATAATGGTAACGACAACGACTTGTAGGAGTGATAAAAGAGTATTTGAGATAATATGACTTAATATAAATTCACTTGAGGTGGTAGGAGTTGTAGTTATCCTTTTTAGTAAGCCAAATTCCCGATCATCGCAGAAAGTTTGAGCCACAATCATAGTAATAAAAATACATGCATAGGCAAATATTCCCGGTGCCATGATATCGAACATACTTTTTCCTGAAATTGCACTTGGAGTTGTTCCAAATAGCAATCCAAATAGTAATGAAAGCACTGCGGGAAATAAAAGCATCATAAAGAAATAAGCGGGTTCCCTTATTATTTTCTTTAATTCCATATTTACAAGAGCATAGATTCTATTTAAGTCCATTTTTAAATTCCCTCCACTATTCTCCTTCCGGTAATTGATAAGAAGACCTCTTCTAAATTTTTTGCTGAATATTTCTCTAATAATTCTTGAGGAGTACCCAATGCGATTAATTCCCCATAGTCTATAATTGCAACTCTATCACATAATGCTTCTGCTTCTTCAATATAATGTGTTGTAAGAAGAATGGTTTTATTTTGATTCTTTAATGACCTAATAAAATGCCACACTTTTCTGCGAGCTCTTGGATCCATCCCAACCGTGGGTTCATCGAGAAATAAAATTTTGGGATCACTAATTAAAGCCATTAACAGATTTAATAACCGAAGCATTCCTCCACTATACTCTTTTGCTTTTCTTTCACTCGTTTCCACAAATTCTACTGCTTGCAGAAGATTAGTAGTATACCTTTTTACTTCTTCCTTATTAATTCCATGTAACGCTCCAAAAAGCTCTATGTTTTCACGTCCCGTAAGAAATTTATAGACCGCAGCTTCTTGAGGACATACTCCGATGATTTCTTTAATTTCCTTCAACTTTTGCGTTACATCATATCCATTGACAAATATCTCTCCTTCATTGGGCTTTAATAATCCAATTATCAGATTAATTAAAGTGGTTTTACCCGCTCCATTAGGTCCAAGAACTCCGAAGGTCTCACCAACATTTATTTGTAAGTTTAATCCATGTAGGGCAATAATATCTCCGAATCTTTTCAGCACATTTTTTATTTTTATAGCATACTCCTTATCAGATGCAATATCCACATCGGAAGAAATATTTTTAGATGGTTTTTCAGAATGAGAACTCATATTTATTATCAGATCTCTTTATTGATGTTTTTAATAAGTATCATAACACATTTTTTTTTGCTAATAAAGAATTTCTAGTCCAATTTTTTAAATGATTGATCTGAATTAATTCTATTAGAAATAATATTTTACTGCCACGTCTTAAACGGTGTGGATTCTTACTTCATCGAGAATTGTGTATTTTAGAGCATATGATTTACATTCTTTCCAAACGCTTTATATTCCTCATTGTGTAGTCTCTAAGAAGTAGTCTCTAGGGTAGAATGAGGAATACGTATCATGTGTCTAAGTCTTCTCACTATCTATAAAAAAACACCTTCTTTTAAAAAGTGATGAGCTGTGTTGAGTTAATATAATTTTGAAAATGCGATTTAACACCGCTCTAAAGACTAGATGTTTTCTCACCTACTAAGATAAAATATCTTTAATTACTTTTTGTAAATCTAGTATCATACTCTTAATATTTTGTTAAAATTGGTTTCTTTTAAAAGAAACGGTAAGTTATTTGATCAAAAGACCATTTAAAAAATGGCATATTTTATCAAAATAAGCTATTATTTACTTTAAAAAAATTAATGAATATTTTATTCTTAAGAGCGGAAAAAACTTCAAATAAGAAAGGTTTAGAAAATGGTACAAGCGAAAGAAAAAATTCAGACCGATGATAACAAAAAAGACGCTTTCCTAGGTATAGATACTGTCTCATATCGAGAAGCAATATAAATGTAGGAAGCGTTAGTTGTAAATTTGTACTGATTGATGCTGATGGAAAGGTATTGAGCCATGTTTTTCTAAGAAATCGGGGCTCTCCTATTGATTCAGTCAAATTTGGCATGTCAAAATTGCGAGAACATATTAAGACTCAGACTGAATTACAAGAGTATGCAATTAGAGCATGCGGTACCACAGGGTCTGCTCGCTACCTCACGAAGGCAGTAGTAGGTGCTGATTTAGCAAAGACAGAGATAATTGCCCATGCAGTTGCGACACAAGTTCTTTATCCTGAGGTGCGAACCATCCTTGAAATCGGGGGACAAGATAGTAAAATTATTATTCTTCGAGATGGAATCATTGTCGATTTTGCCATGAACTCCGTATGTGCAGCAGGCACGGGAAGCTTTCTTGATCACCAAGCGGCACGATTAGGAATCCCGATTGAGGATTTCGGAGACTATGCCGTGAAGTCAGAACGTCCCGTATCCATTGCAGGACGATGTACTGTCTTCGCAGAATCTGATATGATCCACAAGCAAAACGCGGGCCATTCCAAGGAAGATATTATTGCGGGGTTATGCGATTCCCTTGTTAGGAATTATCTCAATAATCTTTCAAAAGGAAAGGATTTAGAAGAACCCGTCGTATTCCAGGGAGGTGTTTCTTATAATAAAGGAATTGTTCAAGCATTTGAAAGACATCTTAATTCTAAAGTAATCGTACCAAAATATAATGTGCTAATGGGTGCGCTTGGTATGGCAATCTTAGTAAAAGATTATTATTTAGATCATGGACATCAAACTGATTTTCGGGGATTAAATATTGCGGAGCTTAATTTTGAAACATCAACTTTCCACTGCACAGATTGTCCGAACCAATGCGAGATTGTAGAAGTTAAATTGCCCGAAAAGGGAGACGAAGTGGTCGCACGCTGGGGAAGTCGTTGCGGAAAATGGCAAGTATTCTAATAAATAAGTTTTTTTCATAAATTTTATCTCTTTTCGTTCAAGAAGACGCCCTCATTCATGGGTGATTCATAGGTGAGATGATATAAGAATTTTAAATAGAAAACATTTTTTCTACATAAAAAAGAAAAAATTAGAGAATTATGGAAATAATTGCTATGGGGGAGTTGAGGGAATATTTGCAAGTAGAACTTCCTAAATATGAGGATCCTATAATCTATATCACTTCAGATTTCATTCAAGGGTGCCCTAAATGTAATAGCAGCACAGCGGTATATTACATAAAGCTCACTGAAAGAACTTCAATAGAAATGGATTCAACTACAGTGAAAGCGGATCATCATAAATTTCCCATTGATGTGTGGGTAAAATATTCTCTCCAGAAGGGTGAGCCCCAGAAGATTGTAATAGGGACCAAAAGGTCAAAAGGAAAGCTTCAAATGATTCTACGGCAAATCTCTTAGGAGGAAGAATCTAAGGATTTATAAATGGGCAAACACCATTGATAAAAAGAATAAAAACTAAAATCATACTCCACAAGACTGATCACTGATTTATTAGGAGTATTAATACGAAATATAGTCGATTTCAAAAAGTTTGATTAATAACTTTTTTATTTGGGAAATATGAAGGAATTGTTATTGAAGCCTCCCCGCCCTAAAGGACGGGGATTCCCACGAGTCCACTAAGCATTAGCTGGCGGGCATATCTTAGG
>SHMU01000167.1 GCA_008080765.1 Promethearchaeota archaeon
GTTTTGTGTTTTACATTGTAAAAGGGCAGAGTTCCTAAACGATAGAGCAAAATCAGAAGTTATTTAAAAAATCAAATGTTATTAATTGCATAACTCAAGTTGTAACAATAAAAATTAAAAAGAAATAAAATCATCTTCATAATGAAGAGTAGAAATAAAATTTTTGGTGAAGTATCAGACAGAAGATTCTTGAAAAAGCACAGAAAATAATAAAAAGTCTATAAAGTACAAGACTCTATCAACTTTGCTAACTATTTTTATAGCTTATAAAAAAGTATTATAGAAAAAAACAATATTATATTCGTGAATGATATGGACGAAAATAATACTAAAAATGTTTTTCCCATCGTCGGGATAGGGTGTTCCGCAGGTGGACTTGAAGTATTAGAAACTTTCTTTTCAAGTATTCCCAATAAACCTGGTATGGCCTTTATAATCATTATGCATCTGGATCCCACACGTGAAACGGGTTTGGATGAGATTCTCAAAAAATTCACCAGTTTAACCGTGAAATTAATCGAGAATCGAGAAGAAATTAAGAAAAATATTGTATATATTCTTCCCCCAAATAATGAAGTGAGATTAGAAAATAATAAATTTCATCTTAAAACACCCGAACAACCAAGAGGAAGAAGACTACCCATTGATATCTTCTTCCGATCACTTGCAAACGAATTGGAAGATAAGGCTATTGGAGTCTTATTTAGCGGAACGGGTACAGATGGCACTTTAGGTTTGAAATATATTAAAGGGCATGGAGGGCTTGCCATCGTTCAAGATCCAAAAGAAGCAGAATATTCCGGAATGCTAGAAAGTGCCATCAATAATGTGCAAATAGATTTAATACTACCTTTATTGAAAATTCCTGAATATATCATTAATTACGTAAAGGACTATGTGAAACCCTCTTCGCGCCAACTGGAAATACCTTCCCAGATTAAATCTGGAGATGAAGATTTGCAACCCATCCATGATTTTCTCAAAAAAAATTCTCGGCGAGAAATCTTAGCATATAAACAAACCACCTTAAATAGACGAATTCTAAAAAGAATGGCAGTAAATCGTCTCTCCTCTTTTAAAGAATATGCCACTTTTTTAAGTGAAAATCCTTCGGAAATTGATACACTATTTCAAGAAATTCTGATCAATGTAACGGATTTTTTTCGGGATAAGGAAGCTTTTGAAAAATTGGGTGAAAAGATAATTCCTAAGATATTAGAACATAAATCTGAAGAGGATCACGTCCGAATCTGGGTTGTGGGATGCTCTACGGGAGAGGAAGCCTATTCTATTGCCATTATTTTGAAGGATTACTTAGAGAAAAATAAAATATATAATAAAGTGATGCTTTTTGCCAGCGATGCGAATCCCAAGGCCATCACAAAAGCACGAGAAGGAAACTATACAGAAAACATTTCGCTCAATGTTCCCGAAAATTATCTTCGAAAATATTTTACAAGAGAAGATAATCACTATAAAATCAAATCTGAAATACGCAAGATGATTATCTTTGCGGTCCATAATATTATAGAAGATCCGCCCTTTTCGAATATGGATTTAATTAGTTGTCGCAATTTACTCATCTATATGAGGTCAGATTTACAAAAAAATCTATTGCAAGTATTTCATTATTCCTTAAAAGACCACGGATATTTATTTTTGGGAAGTTCTGAAAGTGTTGGCGTTTTTTCCTCTTTATTTTCTGAAGTAGATAGAAAAGCTCGATTATTTAAACGCAAACAATATGCAGAACACATTAGCGGATATAACCACCCTTTACCGCCGTTTATCGACCATAAAATAAGAGGGGATCATCTGGAATCTATCAAGAAAAAAGGTTCCGAAAAAATTAATTACAAAGAATTGATGGATCAATTACTATTAGAGAATTATTCTCCTTCTAGTGTAATTATAAATGAGAAGAATGAAATCCTATATATCCATGGACGAACAGGGAAATATCTTGAGCCTCCCGTGGGAAAAGCAGAGCTCGATATCTTGAAGATGGCACGGGAAGGACTTCATATCGTCTTGAATTCGGCTATTTCCAAAGCAAAAAGCGAAAAAACCAAAATTACATACGAAAATATCAGAGTAAAGATAAATGGGGAGAATACTCTTGTTAATTTAATTATTCATCCCATTACAGAACCCGAGTATATGGAAGGTTTGTTTTTAATCTTATTTCAGGAGAGCGCGATGAACCTTTCGAGATTAGAAAAAGAAGAGCTCGATGTGAGTGCAAATGGGCTGGCACAAGTAAGGATAGAGCAGCTTGAGAAGGAGTTACACTCCACCCGGAACCAATTAACATCCACAATAGAACAATTAGAAACAACCAACGAAGAATTAAGAACTACCAACGAAGAGTTTCAATCATCAAACGAGGAATTAAAAAGCACTAATGAAGAGCTCCAAACTTCTAAAGAAGAGCTTCAATCCGTAAATGAAGAATTATTAACGGTTAATAACGAGTTAGAAACAAAAATTGAAGAATTAACCACTGCAAATAATGATTTAAGAAATTTAATCGAAAGTACCGAAATGGCCACAATTTTTCTGGACTCAGATTTAATGATCAAACGATTCACACCTCCGGCAAGAAAAATATTTAATCTAGTCAATCATGACATAGGGAGGGACTTTAGGGACCTTTCCTCAAGGCTGAATTATGATAATCTGGAGGATGATGTTTTGAAAGTGCAAGAGGACTTACAAACAATAGAAAAGGATGTCCAAACTAAGTCAAATAAGTGGTATACTATGCGAGTGTTGCCGTATCGAACCGAAGATAATCGCATCATGGGAACAGTTATTACCTTCTTTGATATAACTGAAAAGAAAAAAGCAGAACAATTATTAATAAAATCTGAACAGAAGTATAAAGAAGCTTACGAACAAATAGAATTCTATCAAGATTTGATTACTCATGATTTTAATAATTTATTGCAAGGGTTAATACTTAGCACAGAATTACTGAAAGAACAAGTGCAAGGAAAAACAAAAGAGATTGTAATTGGAATGGAAGATCAATTGAACAAAAGAATACAATTAATCGAAAATATCCATAAATTATCTTTAATTGATGAGGAAGTAAGTGAAAAAACTACATATAATTTAATTGAATTTATTAATAGACAAATCATTGAAACTAAAAAAGCACATCCAAAAGAAAAAATTAAATTTCATTTCGACCATCCCGGTGATGCCGTAGAAATAATCGCTTCAAAATTTTTAAATGAGGCTTTTCGAAATATCTTGGATAATGCAGTAAAATATGATGAAAATGAACTTAAAGAAATAACTATTCGGGTGGGGAAATACAAGAATGATCAAAACGACTACTATAAAATCGCTGTCGAAGATAAGGGAATGGGAATGTCAAACAATTTAAAGCAACAAATTATGGGAGAAAATACAATTAAACGAAAAAATATACGTTCAGGAATGGGAATTGGGCTATCCATTGTGAAAAAAGTGATGAAGACTTCTGGCGGAGAGATTTGGATTGAAAATCGAGTAGAGGCAGATAGTTCAAAAGGAACTCGTATTATTTTATTACTACCTAAATATAGTGGTACTAATTAATCGAAAATAATTAGGTATTTTAATTTTTTGAAAGGAATTTCCCAAAAGAATTACAAAGGATAATTTTTCTATATGTGAGAGTTGATCCTTCAAACAAGTAAATTTTTTTTTTTGTAATTCGTTTTATTGAATAGTCTGGTTTTTTCTTACACATTATATAAGCAGATCGTTCATAGCATAAAATAAACTATTGTATATCAATCATAACATTGCACTCTACATATAATATGGAGATCCTTCCTCCCATTTTCAGTTTTCTTATTGTACTCACGCTAGTTTTAGTGTTTTCAAAATATGAGCTTTATCTTACATTAATGATTGGAGCAATCAGTTTTGGTATTTTAGCGGGAATTGACGTGTTTGACTCTTTGATTACTACTCTACTAGATCCCGCGATCATTTTATTAGCGATTGCTGTTCTCTTCATTCCAATTTTGGGGGGCTTGATGGACGAATCGGGATTAATGGTTGAATTAGTAGATAAAATGGACGTGTCCAAAAAGGTTTCTTTAATGATCTCACCTGCATTGTACGGTCTTCTTCCCGTAGCAGGAGGTGCCTTGATGTCCGCCCCCATAGTGGATAGTATTGCTCCGGATATGAATGCAAGTCGAAAAGTGGCAATTAATGTATGGTACCGTCATATTTTTATTCTTATTTATCCCCTTTCTTTGCTGGCAATCAGCGAAATTGCCAATATCAACCTCTATCTAATCGTGATAGCGATGCTTATTCCGTTTATCCTTCTGATTATTATTGGATATGTGTTTTTTATTCGTTCCATAGAGGAAGAACGAGCAGCTCGGGAACGTGATATAAAAAAAGTAATTACAAATCTTGTTCCTATACTTATTGCGCCGCTTTTTGATATTATAAGTAGAATATTTTTTAATATTGCATATCCCGAGATATTTCTCATTATCGGATTATATACAAGTGTTTTTGTATGTGTAAAGATGGGAGCGCTTCCCATTAAGGCGATTGCAACCATCTCAAAAAAAATGAAGATCTGGCGATTCCCTCTCTTAATAGTTGCGATGTTTTTATTTCTTGAGATTTTTACCAGATCTAGCGTTCCCGACACGATAGGGAATCTTAAGCTGCCTTTCATCTTACTATTGTGCATTGCATTTTTTTTGGGATTCGCCACAGGAAGGATTCAGCTACCCTTATCCATTATGATTCCCATATACACAATTCAAAATAGTATTTTAGTTATACCGCTATTGGATTTTTCATTTCTCTACCTTGCGATTTTTCTGGGATATCTTATTACCCCAATACATCCTTGCTTGGTATATAGCCTCAATTATTTTAATGACACCTATAAAAATTTATTGAAACATATGTTACTTCCCACGTTTGTAAGTTTGGGTGTTTTACTCGGTATCTATGCCTTTATTTCTCTCCTCTAGGTACATTGTTTTCAGAATTGTATTAATTCGTCTAAATGTTTCTGCACTAATTGCCCCCATTCTTTAAAGATAAGGGCGCCAGCTTCATGTATTTTTTCCATTACCTCTGAAGCTGTCCTATAAACCACGCTATTTTCTTTAACCTTTTTAAACATTGGTAAATCCTCTCTTACATAGGTTAAATCTTTTTCTTTCATAAGGGCACCTAATGTCCAAGTTGAGATATTTCCAAACATTTAATCCCTTATTTTGAAATAAAACTCCTTATATTTAAAAAAGGTATGCCACTTCACTTTATCTTCTTCCCCATAGTCTAAAAGTCCAAGGAGAACTAAAACAAAAACTCAACAATCATAGTTGGAGGAGATCTATTTCCGGTAAAAAGATTATGATACATTATAAAGGGTATTCTTTCTTTTCCCGACACGGGTATAAATTCATTCAGATCCATTTTCCAAGGATTATATGGCTCGATATGAGGTAATATACCGTTTGAGATGATCGGCTCTAATCTTTGCTTGCTTTTTATAAATTCTTCTTTAGTAATTTGATTGAATGCTAATCCTGTTAATGCCTGTGAATTCAATATCTCCTCATTATTTCATCTTAGTGATAATTTCTTAAGTGCAATAAGTCGATTCATGGTCATTGGTAATTTTGCAATATCATTATTATCCAAATGCAAAGAGAGAAGAGATGTAAGATTTCCAATGGATTCTGGTAACTCCGTGAGATGATTATTACATAATGACAATTTCCTAAGGGAACTTAACTCAGCAATTTCTTCTGGAAAATTTTCTAATCAACAATGACAAAGGCTTAATTCTTCTATTTTTTGGTCTTGTATAACAAATCCAGAGGCATTTGATTTTATTGCTGAAACATGAGGGATCTCTTTGCCAATTAAGGCTTCCAATTGCTGTAATATTTTCTTATGGTTCTTAAATGAAGATAAATTATTAGATTTATCATACTAACCAATTTTTCAATAGTAAGATTTTTCGTTAAAAATAATTCTATATTAAATTATTTAAACGTGAGGATTAATTTACCTTTAGATACTGTGAATGAACCGAAATAAATTGCAATTGGGAAGTTATTATACTCCCAAAGGGATTGCTTCATACTTGACCAAACAAGCGCTCCTTTATTATTTATCCAATTGTAATACCATCTATCAAAATGCTACTACATTTCCGGAGCTAATTGAGAAATACAGAGAAAATCTTTGTTATTTGGAGCAGAAAGTAAGCGCTCTAAAAATAGTGGATCCTGCTTGTGGAAAGGGTGTATTCCTCCAATGTGCCTTAGAATCGCTATTAGAATTAAGGAAAGAGATCATAGGTGCTAAAAAGGAGAATAAGAAGGAGTTTAATTATCATGAATATAAGATTGAACGAGATATACTTGTTAATAATATCTATGGAGTTGATATTAATGAAGATGCGCTGGAGCATGCGAAGCAGCGCCTTTTGGATCATATTACAAAAAATTCACAACTAGATGTTCAGATTCACAAAACTATTCAATGTGGGAATTCTCTTTTAAATCGAGATTTATCAATGGCCAAAGGTTTTGATTGGAATAAAAGTTTTGAACATATTATGAATAAGGGAGGCTTTGACATCATTATTGGAAATCCTCCATGGGGTGCCGATTTAAGTAGGATCAGGGCTCATTTAAAGCGAGAATATCCCCTCATGACTAAAGGACAGTTTGATTCATATACTCTCTTTCTCTATATGGGACTAAGAGATTTATTAAAAGAAAAGGGTGTAGTAGCGTTTGTAATACCCAATGAACTGTGTTTTTTAGACCAATATAAATCACTTCGCAAATATCTGTTGCAATTCCAAATTTGTGAATTAATAAATTTAGGATTTGATATCTTTGACGAGGTAGTAAAACCGGCTTTACTTCTTATTATCAAAAAAACGAGAATAAACCATCCAGACATGAGCTCTAAGTCCAAAGAGCATAGCGTTTTTATCTCTACGGGAATCGCAGAAGATGAAAAGAAGAAGCTTAACGCTCATTTCAGCACATTCCAAGAAATAATAAACATTAATTCCTATTATCGAGTACAAGAGAATTTCAAACAAAACATGGGATTTAGATTCGATATTTTTTCAAATAATTTTGATAGACAGATAATTTCCCATATTAATGCCCAAAATTTTGCTCCATTGAAAAAGTATTTTATAAATGGCCGGGGAATTGATACCAATAAGAAAGGCAGTTACTTCATTTGTCCTAAATGTGGATATTTAAACCCTCCTTTCGGAAGAGGGCAATCGGGGAGGATTTCTCATAAGAAATGTAATTCAAAACAGTGTAATTTTACCTTTAAAAAGAAGAAAAACGCTGTATATGAGAAATTGTTATTAATTTCCGAAGAAGAGTTTCCAATACCCGGATATACGGCTCCGGGATATATAGGAGAAGATCTACATAAATTGCATTTCTCACGAGCACCACGAGCGGTGAGATATTATGGAAACGTGTACCATACGTCCAAATTCAAGAGTTCTTTTCATAACTATGCGGGTATTAAATGGGGAAACCATGAGTTATATGAAGGGAAAAAATTATTACTACGGAAAGTGTCCAGCGGACATAATTTACAAGTGATGATCCATGAAGGATTTTTAGTTACCAACCAACAGATTTATCTCTTTAAACTAAAATCGCAGTTTGCTCGCCTTTCACTTTATTACTTTCTGGGTATCCTTGCCTCTCGATTAATCCATTACTATTATCTGAAGCAATTCGGAGACCCAGACAAAAAAATATTACCACATTTTACCCAAGCAAATATTAAAGCACTTCCCATCCCGCTTCCTCTTCCTCTTCCTCTCTCTCAGATACCTCAGACACCTCAGTCACCTCAGATACCTCAGATACCTCAGAAAAATAGGGAATATACACAAATTATAATGCTCTCAAAACAACTTATTCAAAAAATTTCAAAATATAGAATAGAAGAAAAAAATAACGGATTGCGTTCCAATAAAGCTCTATTTACTGAGATCGAGACTTTGTATGCGAATTTAGATGAATGCGTGTTTTCTCTCTACAATATCGAGGATGATACAATAAAGAAAGAAATAATTTTTCAAACAAATAGAAATGGATTTGTATATTTTTAAAATAAGATATGTTATTAGAAAGTCTTCTAACTCCTTGAAATCCTTAACTATTTATAAAAAAATTATTATATATATTTCAATTATTTGGTCTACATAAGAAGATGACATTAACATATCCCCGCGCCAAAACAATTAAAAGATTGTTTGCGGTTTCAGGAAATTGTTGTTGCTTTCCGGGATGCACCAACAGTAACTACTAGTGGAAAAATCTGTGGATAAAGTTGGACAAGTACCAACATTATGTGTTGCTTTTTAAGCTCTTTTGAGAGTTCTTTTCATGAACACAGTATATATCTCCATCGGACATGCGGCGCAGCTTTTAGGGGTGTGTACCAAAACATTACGGCGCTGGGACGCTCAAGGTATGTGTCCCTCCGATTTTAGAACAAAAGGAAATCACCGCCGCTATAAGAAAGCGCGTATTTTAGATTATATTTTTCCTTCTCGCAGAAAACGTAAAGAGGTAACCTCTCAATGTGCGGTGTATGGAAGAGTATCCGGCTCCCGTCAGAAAAAGTCGGGCGATTTAAAACGGCAGCTTACCACACTTACACGGTATTGTCAGCAGCAGGGGTATCGCGTCTATAAATGCTATAGTGATGTGGGTTCGGGACTCAACGATAAGAGGCGGGGGCTTCTAAAGCTGCTCCGAGATGCGTCTCTGGGGAAGTTTGAGCAGGTGGTGGTTACCTATAATGATCGGTTGGCACGCTTCGGGCTTCAGATTCTCAAGGAATACTTACATAGTTGGAATGTCCGCTTGACGGTGCTCCATGCTAAGATCGTTGAAGCATCGCCTCATGCGGAGCTTATC
>SHMU01000168.1 GCA_008080765.1 Promethearchaeota archaeon
ATGAACCAGAAGCTTTTAGGAGAATTGATGGGGATTTGAGCCACAAGCCCCGCCTTTCAAGGCGGGGTAATTGACATAGTTATAATTAAGCAGGTTGATGATTTGATTATGAGTGATAATTTAAAAAAATATAAGGAATTACATACACAGTCATTAGAGGACCCCGAAGCCTTTTGGGGGAAGATTGCAGAAAACATTCATTGGTATAAGAAACCAGATACGATATTGGATGACTCTAATCCCCCTTTTTATCGGTGGTTTGTGGGAGGAAAAACAAATACATGTTATAATGCTGTTGATCGATGGAACGAGAAGCTTCCTAATAAAGCGGCATATATTTGGTATTCAGAAACAGGAGATGAGGAAATATTAACTTATAAGTCGCTTTTTACCCGAGTTAATCAATTTGCAAGTGTATTAAAGAAATATGGCGTTCAAAAGGGAGACAGAGTAGTAATTTATTTACCTATGATCCCTGAAGCGGCAATTGCAATGCTGGCGTGCGTAAGAATTGGAGCTATTCATTCCGTAGTATTTGCGGGCTTTTCTGTGACCTCTCTAGCGGTTCGAATAGAAGATTCGGAACCCAAAGTTTTAATATGTGCCGATGGAGGAGTTCGTGGGGGCAAAAAGGTTGATTTAAAATCGATTGTGGATGAAACTCTCACTACAGCAAGTTATAAGGTGCCTCATTGTATTGTCGTAAATAGAGGTTTAGTTAAGCATGAGATGATGGAAGGTCGAGATATATATTGGGATGATCTGATCAAAACAGTAGATGAAGGAGTGTTTATAGAACCAGAACAATTAAACAGTACGGATCCCTCCTATATTTTGTACACAAGTGGTACCACGGGAAAACCTAAGGGGTGCGTAAGAGACACGGGGGGACATCTTGTTGCCCTCTATCATTCAATAAAATCAATTTTTAATACAGATACGGGGGACGTCTATTTTGCAACCAGCGATATTGGGTGGGTGGTAGGTCATTCCTACATCATCTATGGGCCGCTATTTAAAGGATGTACTTCAATTATCTATGAAGGTACTCCGATCTATCCGGAGCCAAATGCTTGGTTCAAAATTATAGAGAAGTATAACGTAAACACCGTTTTTTCTGCCCCAACTGCTTTTCGTATACTAAAGAAGTATGATGAAAAATACATAACGGATAACGATCTAAGTTCTTTACGCACCGTATATCTTGCTGGCGAACCGCTTGATAAACCTACATATAATTGGATGCAAGAAGTTTTAGGAAAAGAAGTTGCAATCGTTGATAACTACTGGCAGACTGAAACAGGCTGGCCGATATTAGCTAATCCTTATGGCATTGCTCCTTTAAAAATTAAACCTGGAAGTCCTACTAAACCAATGTGGGGATGGGATTTGAAAGTTGTCGATTATGAAGGAGAGGAAGTAGAAAAAGGAACGAAAGGATATTTAGTTGCTGTTCCCCCAACACCTCCAGGTGTACTTTTAACCGTCTATAAAAACGATGATAGATTTGTTAATTCCTATTTTAAACAATTCCCAGATCATGATTATTATGCTACTGGGGATTATGGTATAGAAGATGAGGATGGGTATTTCTATGTATTAGGTAGAGCAGATGAAGTAATGAAGGTTGCTGGACATCGTCTTGGTACTGGCGAGATGGAGGCAGTCGTTTCTAAGAATGATAAAGTGGCTGAAGTGAGTTGCATCGGTGTATCTGACGAAGTTAAAGGACAAGTGCCCATTTGTGTAATTGTATTAAAAGCAAATATAGTCGGAGATGATGATCTCAAAAACGAAATTACTGATTTAGTTCGCAAAGAAATCGGTCCCGTTGCTACACCAAAGGCAATTTATTTTGCTAAAGCACTGCCTAAAACAAGAAGTGGAAAAGTCATCAGAAGGGCAATCAAAAATATCGCGGAAGGGAAAGATCCGGGAGATTTGAGCACTATTGAAAATCCCACAACGATCGATCAAATCAAAGAATTAATACAGAAATCTGAATAACAAATCTCTTCATTTTTTTTTTAAGATCACTAATTTACTTCTCACAAACTTTTAGGATTATCCCAAGATCTTTTTTATGATATTTAATCCATAGATTTTCCAAGATAATTTTAGAATTTAAATCAACTAATTTAAATAATTCTCATATTTATTCTAATTGATTAGGTTTAATGACGATAAAAACTGTTGAAATCAATATAAGTGGGATTGTCCAGGGAGTGGGTTTTAGACCCTTTCTTTTTAATTTAGCGCGAGAGCATTCGCTTAATGGGTATGTATTAAACAGAGGTAATGCGGGCGTTCGATTAGTAGTTCAAGGTGATATACAAGAAATTCAAGATTTTATCAATAATATCAAAGAAAAAAAACCAGCTATTTCTTATATTGAAAAAATTGCTACTAAAGAAATTGCTACTAAAAAAGAATGCAAAGACTTAGCAATACGAAAAAGCGAGCAAGGAAGAGGTATTAGCCTCACTTTACCTCCAGATGTTGCGATCTGTGATGTGTGTCTGAAAGATATGAGGGATAAAGCCTTACCGCGTTATTATCAGTATCCTTTTATTGCTTGTGCTCAATGCGGTCCGCGCTTTACCACAGTAACTTCATTACCTTATGATCGAGAGCGCAGCACTATGATTAATTTTCCATTTTGCGACTCATGCCTTAATGAGTATCAAGATTTTGATAATCGAAGATTTCATGCTCAAACTTTTGCTTGTTCAATATGTGGTCCCAATTATTCCTTATATAATGATTCGGGCACTTTACTTCAAGACAGTAATATCTCTGAAATTTTGAAAAGCACTGCCGAAAAAATAACCAATGGTGAAATAGCCGCTATTAAAGGAATAGGAGGGGTCCACTTAGTATGTTTAGCTACTGATGAAGATGTAATCAATAAACTAAGAAAAAGAAAGAGAAAAAGAAAATCTAAACCTTTCGCATTAATGGTTCCAGACCTATCCATTATTGAAGAGTACATGAAGATTAATGTTAAAGAACGAGAGTTGTTAGAATCCTTTCGTAGACCTATTGTACTATTGGAAAAGAAGGAAGATTTTCAGCATACTTCTATAAGCAACTTAATCGCTCCAGGACTGAATAATATCGGCTTTATGCTTCCTTATACGGGAATACATTACCTTTTATTTGATTATATTGGAAATATACCTCTTATATATACGAGCGGCAATAGATCGAATATCCCAATGGGAATTGAAAATGAAAAAATTGTCTCCCAATTAAAAGGAATTGCAGATGTTTATCTTTTACATGATAGAATAATTTATCAAAGAGCTGACGATAGTGTATTGCGTGTCCATGATATAGCACCAAAATTAATTAGAAGATCACGGGGTTATGTACCGGAATATATTTCATTACCATTCAGAGTGGATTTGACAGGTGCTATAGCGACAGGTCCCGAATTAAATGTGACTGGGGCAGTTCTTAGAAGAAATCGAATGTTTCCGACACAACATATTGGAAATACTACCAATCTGGAAACCTTTCAATTTTTAAAGAAGGCAATCTCACACATGAAGCAATTACTTCAAATTAAAGATTCAGAACTACGATTTATAGCATGTGATGCTCATCCCGCATTTATAACTTCTCAATATGGAAAAGAATTATCCGAAAACTATTCAGTATCGCTATATCCTGTGCAACATCATTTTTCCCATATAGTGGGATTAATGGCAGAAAATAATGTGAAAAAAGAGGAGGAAGTAATAGGAATTAGCACCGATGGTGTAGGCTTTGGAGATGATGGTAATATATGGGGCGGTGAGATTCTACGATGTTCCTATGAAAATTACACTAGATTAGGTCATTTAGAATATCAGCCAATGATAGGGGGCGACCGATGTACGAAATATCCTGCAAGAATGGCTGCTTCAATTATTTTAAAAAATCTTCGCGTAGAAGAATCAAGAAATATATTCAATCAGCTTCACTTAGAGAAAGATTTAGAATATAAAAAAACCGAATTAGACACTTTAATTTCTCAATTTACGAAAGCATCTTCCTCATTACCCTCTGAAAACATTCCGCTCTCCAGTTCTACGGGTCGTGTTTTTGATGCTGTTTCCTATTTATTAGGTGCTTGTTCTTTAAAGACTTATCGAGGAGAACCTGCGATGAGACTCGAGGGTTTAGCGTCTAAGGGCACTCCACATGAGATAGACCTTTCAGTATCCACCTATGAAGAAAAAGGAGTTACCATTATAAATACTTCACAAGTGATCATTGATATCTTAGAAATTATGCAAGAAGGGAATCATCGAAAGGCGGATATGGCTAGTTGTTTTCAAATTCTAATGGGAAAGGCGTTTGCAAAAGTTGCCGTAGAAAAAGCCAAACGATTAGGCATTAAAAAAGTAGGGCTTTCTGGAGGGGTCGCATATAACTATTCTTTCTCAAAAACTATTAAGAGTTATGTGAGGAAGGAAGGATTACAATTTCTTGAACATCGCTTAATACCTCCGGGAGATGCTGGAATAAGCATAGGACAACTCATTGGAGGTCTTTTTAGCTATTTACAAGATCAGTAATTCATTTGTTAAAAATTTTAAAATATCTTACTCTTATCTTATATAGGAGAAAGTATAAAATAACTAATTATAAGAAAATAACTATTATTTAGGAAATATGATATGATATGACCGAATATAAGAAAATAATTCCTTGTCTTGATGTAAAAAATGGCAGAGTTGTGAAAGGAATTCAATTTGTTAATTTGCGAGATGCCGGAAATCCGGTAGAATTTGCTCAATATTATCAAGAAGAAGGCGCGGATGAATTAGTTTTTTTAGATATTACAGCAACAGTAGAAAAGCGGAAAACCGTTGTAGATTTAGTGAAAAAGGTTGCAGAAGGAATTACTATTCCATTTACCGTGGGAGGGGGAATTAGCACCATTGAGGATGTGCAAGACATCTTAAATGCCGGGGCAGATAAAGTCTCGGTAAATAGCGCAGGAGTAAAAAATCCGCAATTTATAGAAAAGATCTGTAATGAGTTTGGCTCGGAATGTATCGTGTCTGCTATTGACGGAAAACGAATATATATGAACACCATAGATGATGCCGAAGATAAGACACTATTTAAGATAGGAGAAAGATACTGCTGGTTTGATGTGCTCACCCATGGAGGAACTAAATCGACTGGAATAGATGCTATAAAATGGGCTGAACAAGTCAAAGAACTCGGAGTGGGTTCCATTCTTCCCACTTCTAAAACATTCGATGGAACTAAAGAAGGTTATGATTTAGTAATGACGAGAGGTATAGCAGAAGCTACAAAGTTACCCGTTATTGCCTCAGGAGGGGCAGGAACTGCGCAACACATCTTGGAAGCTTTCATCGAGGGAAAAGCTGCTGCTGCACTTGCGGCTTCAATATTTCATTTTAGAGAACTTACTATAAGAGAAGTTAAAGAATATTGCATGCAAAACGGCATTTCTATGAAAATGGAATAATCTTTGCCTTTTGCTGATGAATTTATTTTTTATCTTTCATTTTTAGGATGTTTTTTCTTATTACTAAATTATAAACTTGAATTCAGTAGAATTAATTAGCCCAGAAAAAGTATCCTGAAATCCAAGAAGATTGTCATCGCAACCACATAAATACTTAATGTTTTCATTGAACTAATATGTGAATCCGATTTAATAAACTATATTCCATAAAATACACTAATACGACAGCATATTGGATATGAATATACCTATCTACTCCAAGGAACGACTAAGGAGAGAGAGTCTGCTACAAGTGAAATAAATCCAACCGTGTTCCAGGCAAATAGATCAAAGAGAGTAATTTTTTTTGCATTAACGGTATGATTTTAATAATTTTTAGCAAATAATTGTAATACCGTATAAAAGATGAGATAATCTACTTTATCAAGTCAATATTATTAATATTGATATAATATTTTTAAGAAGAATTTTAAGCCTATTCTAAATTATGGTTATTAAGGTGATCTAATCATTCCATTTATGTTTAATGAGTATATCTTTTTGTTTATCACGCTTGGTTTCGGAATCTTGGCAGTTCTCTTCTTAATTCAAACCCTCCTTCATAAACGATATGCATGGGTTCTTTTTATTAGCATCATATTTGGTTTTTTGGCAGGAATAGTTGCCATCTCAAACGCGTTATTTTTTGATAATCCGTTTTTTGAATCTTTGCACTTGAATCTGTATGGAATTCATTTCTTTTGCATATATCTTTTTTTCGAACGTCTCAATTCCAGAAAACCTAATTTAATCCGCTTGTCTGTTATGGCATCATTATTGACAATGCTGGCTATTGGTCTCTGGTTAGTATATTTTAGTCAAAATGTTTCAACAACTATAGGACTTTTCTCGCTTGAAGAGGAAATGAACCCTTTTACCGAAATATCCTGGGTTATTGCAGACTTCGCTTATTGGACTCCTGCATTTATTGCATATTTAGGACTGGGCGTTCCCATTTATATTAGAACTTATCTTACTACCAAAGAAACACAACCGTTAATTTTATCAATCGCTCTAGTGTTTGTTGGATTTGGCTTTTTCATTTCCTTTCTAAATGATTTGATGTTTATTTTGAATGTATACAATATCATAACGGGTTCTCCCTCATTCATCGGGGTTTTGGCAAGTCTAAACAATGCATTTCAGTTTATTGGGATTCTTCTCTTTGTTATTACCTATATTATTAATGTCGATTATATTTACCGGCTCCCTAATGATACCTATATCCTAATGGTATTAAAAAAAGGGGGTATTCCCATCCACACAGTCCATTTAGAAACTAGAAAGAATATTGATGTCAAAGCATTTCTTCTTTCGGGAGTAATCACTGCAATTAATAATTTATTTATGGAGCTTACAAAGAGAAGTACTCCCATCCATACCATTATCAGTGAAGATATTAATGTACTAATTCAATCCGGAAAACAAATTACAGCCGTAATTATGGCTGAAAATATTTCTTACTTCTTAGAAAAGGCTCTTAAACGGTATGTAAAGGCATTTGAGAAAGAATTTGAGGATGAATTAAATAGAAAAGCAGAGAATATACAAATCTTTAAGAGAGCTCTAAATTTATTGACTTCTATATTTCCATTTTTTATGGTAAAAAAGAATGAACATACCTAAAAAAGGATAACCTTTCTCATTTTACAGGTACAATAAAGAAAAAGGAAGCACCTTTGTTTCGACCTTCTGATTCAGCCCAAATTTTTCCTTTATGGTTTTCAATTATTTCCTTTGAAATAAACAATCCGAGTCCCGAGCCTTCCATGTCAATAGTCTCTTCATAATTAGTTCGTTCGATTTTCCCAAATTTTGTGAATAAATCTTCCATTTCCTCCTTTTCTAAGCCGATTCCATTATCTTTAATACAAAATTGCACAGATTTTTCATTTTTATTAAGGTTAATAGAGATAACTCCATGTTGCGGGGTATTTTTAAGAGCATTAGAGAGTAGATTGATAATTACTTGCTCTATCCTCAATTTATCTGCAAAAATAGTGATATTATCTCTGCTATAGATTGTAATTTTTATATGCTTTTTATCAATGAGATATTTTAGTTCTTCTACACAGTTCTTCACTATTAGTTTAAAATTCAAATTCTCTTTATTTAACAATAATTTGGAAGCTTCTATTTTTGAAACATCTAATACTTTCATAATTAAATTTTTAAGTCTCTGACACCCATTCTTTGCGATAGTAATCATTTCTAAGTCTTTTTCACTCAATTTAGTCTTAAATATTTTTTCCATTAACTGAATAGAACCATATATGGAGGTCATAGGCGTTTTTAATTCATGAGACACGCGATTAATAAAATTATCGCGCATCATACCAAGTTTTCTTAATCTTCTATTTTCTTCTTGTATTAATTCTTCAAATTCTTTCCTTTTTGAAATATCTCTTGAAATACATACACCTAATAAATTATTTTCTCTATTTCGAAACACTACTCCTCGTGTTTCAAGCCATACATAAGTTCCATCCTTCCTTTTTAATCGATATTCTGCACTTGCATAACCTTTTTTCCATCCATATTTTATGATGTTGTATATTTTTTGAAGATCTTTAGGATGGATAAATTTCCACATTGGTTCACCCAATACATCTTCCTTTTTATAGCCTAACAAGTTCTTATGGGTTTCTTCGTTAATATAGGTAAATTCTAATTTTGTATTAAATTTACAGATGAGATCATTGGCATTTTCCGTAATTAAGCGATATTTTTCTTCAGATTTTTCTAATTGCTTTTCATACTCAATACGATTGGTTATGATTCTTGAAATAAAGAGTATTTTCAGATTTTTCTCGGCATCCTTAAAAATTTTAGCTCGTACTTCCAGCCATTCCCAATGTCCTTCTTTGTGAAGATACCGCACGATCCCCCCTCCTTCACCTTTTTGAAATTGTGTTTTGATTAAATTATGGGTATGCTCAAGGTCTTCAGGATGAATAAATTCAAAAATTTGTTTTCCAATCACATCAGTTTGGCTCCATCCCATTAATTTCTTAGTAACTTCTTTATTTACATATTCATATTCGAAGTTATCATTGGTGAGAGCAATCAAATCGTTAATATTTTCCACAAATAATTGATAAGGTATTTCTACATCCTTTAAGATCTTTATATTTTTATTTGAATTCATAGAAAACTTCTCATATTCTTTTTCAATTTCAGAGCTGCTTTTCTAAGCAATTTTTTTAATAAATGAAAGAAAATAGAAATGTATTTTTCCTCTCAAAAAAGTTTTATATTATAATTTGTTATTTCCAGTTTCTCGTGGTTCTTTTCTTTATGAATACTTAAGTAAATTTTAATATTTAAAAGGGGGTCTTACCGACAAATAATTTTAGTGATGAATTTTAATTAAATTCTTCCAAAAGAGACTTCCATTAAAAAAATGA
>SHMU01000169.1 GCA_008080765.1 Promethearchaeota archaeon
GATGAAATTTCCACTGCAAAAGCTTTAAGAAATACCTTCTTAAAAAACTAATGGAAAGTTATTTTTGAACAAACCCTAAGCGTAAAAAAACAACGTCATTTGGCTCAGATAATGTGCATCTCATTTTAAATCTACTGGTAATATAAAATAAATAATTCTTAAAGGAGCATTCTAAAATATATTCCTTAATTATATGTGTAGTAATAAGGTAAATCATAAGGCGCTGAATTCAAAGGTAATATGATATTTTTGTCTTTATCTAAAACTTTTAATGGAGTATTTAAATTTATAAAGTAGATATTCACTTTAGGAATGATTTAAATTAAACCATGCAAAATTCAATCAAGTGCTTAGTAGGACTCGAACCTACACGTCCCCTTTTGCAGAAGGGAATCCTTCCATTTGGACCATAAGCAAGAAAAAAAACCAAGAATTTTGTTTTATGTACCTCAAAAGTATTATTAAGATATTTTATAGCCTAGTAGGATTCGAACCCACACCTCCCTCCCTTCAAAAGGGCATCCTCTCCGTTAGACGATAAGCAATATCCAATAATCTTAAGAGGTGCGCTGAAGCGCTGAATTCTTGTTTCAGAGAGAAGCCTCATATTTTCTGAGTAAAGTTTATTGTTCAATCATTATAAGATTAGAAATAATGAAAGCCTAACACCATTCTTACCTAGAATAGTTAGTTCCTTTAGCTCTATGAGACAGCTTAATGATAATGACGGATTCAAGATCCTTCAAACACCTTAAATTGGTTAATTAATATAAAACCCAGGATTGATATTGATCCTTACCTTAATCATTGGTGGTTGTTGGGACTCGAACCCAAACCTCTCGCTTCACAAACAAGTATCCTTCCCTTAGACTACAACCTAATTAATGCTCGGACCAAATCAAATGTAAAGGCTCATTCCAGAGCAATTATTTGGATATTGTATGGTAGGCTCAGCAGGACTCGAACCTGCACCTCCCCCCTTTCAAAAGGGTTGTCCTCTCCGTTAGACGATAAGCCAAATCCGATAATTGTTAGGAGTGACTTCAAACGCTCCTGGGCATGAAGAACCTTATAATCAAAACAAAATCCCCTCATTAATGATTTTATGGCGCCTTGGATTTATTTTGATGCGCGCAAGTCCTTCTTATTAACCTTAATTGTCGCTGGATTTATATGATTTAATCTATAAGACAATAATATGTCCGGATTAACTCATGAATCTTTTGTCATACCATTAAGGTTATACTATCATAAAACCCCTTTATATTTAAAGCTTTGTATGTCGGGGGGAGATTCGTGGGAAAAAGTCTTATTTGTGGGAATTTAATGGGAGGTTTTTAAAGTGTTGCATCTTCTACCTTTTTTCATCAATAAAGAATGAACCGCTTATATCACTAAAAATGTGGAAAATCCTCTTATTATAAATAAAATTTTATTGTATCTTGTTTAAATCTCTCTTAGATAATTAGATTAGTCTTGAATTTAAAAAGAGTTTAGATAAAGCTAACTGGTGGGTGTTAAAGGAGAAAGTTCAAATTGATCGTAAGTTTTTTAATTTCTCCGCAATGCTTTCAATATGTCTTCCTTTCCAATATATCTGTGCACACTCTTCATTTGAACACATCCAGAACTCTTTTTGATAATTATACACGCCCTCTGGAATTTGATCTTTATAATTTTCTTTTCTCTTTATCTTCATAATAGTGGAATTACATTTCGAGCACCTGGAATTGTCTGCATCATAAAGGAGATTTATTCGGAATTCTTGATAAATTTTTTTCAATCCATCCATCAATTTACTTGCTCTCAGAAAAATGCATGGAGTAATCATACCAAATTCAACGGGGATTGCCATCCCAAATTTTTCGTATTCTTCAGGGGTCTCTTCCATTATTTTGAAAAATTTGCTTTCAAGGGAATCAATTAAAGTCATATCTCCTGTAACTAAGATCCGATGATTGTTAAGGCAAAGTTCTATAAGATCGCTCTCATCTCGTTCTGAATCGTCGTTTTTCTCTAATGAAAGCGATTGAGCATAAATAGTATCATAACCCAAGGTTCTTAGCCATCGCATTATATTTCCAAACATCTCATCTACTACAAATTTCATCTGTTCGTTTCACCTTTTCTTGTTTTTTTAATTTTTAGTTTTTAAATTATTCTTTTCTTTGTTTAATAGTTTTTAAATAATGATTGTTTAGACCCACCTTCAAGATTCATCCAACTCCATTAATTTTTTAAATGCATTTAGCACTTTTGCCTTGTATTTCTTATTTGTAGTCTTATTCTTGCTGATTTCCTCCATAATGGTATCATAGTTGTTTTGAATGTATTCTTCTGCCTTTGGAGAATTAAGAATCCTGATTAATTCATTTTGCAGAGTAAATTTAACTTTATCAATTTTTGCTCGATCTTTTTCAAATAAATTAATATTTCGCTTAAATTTCTTAAGATAATCATATAATTCTTCTTTAAATATATCCAGATTCTGATTAAATTCTCTTCCTAACTCTCGATTCAGTCCTACTTTGCTTAAGTCCTCCCAATTTACTTCAGCAGTTTTAATGGGAATGATTTCAATGTCATTCTCTCGAGCAAGCTCTAACTCTGTTTTACAATCTATTGAATCAAATACTGATTTTTTAGTAGCAAAAAACAATAAAAGATTACTTTTTGGCACGTTATCTCTCATAAATTGATCAATATTTCCTGTAAGATCTCTCTCACAGTACATCACTTCATAAATTTCGGGTTGTGCTTCCAGAAAAGTAATGATCTCAATTAAATTATGCTTTTCAAAATCTTCAACCGCATGACTAAAGAATACATGAATATTGGCTTTTCTTCTACAATATTCTAAGATGTATTCCAAATCACGATGAACTAATTCTTGGTCCTCTTCACTCCAAGGATTATTCGCAAGATTGAGCTGTTTCAATTGTTTTAATCTCCATATCGAGGTCGGAATAGAAATGAATTGATTTCCCTCCAGATCCAAGAGCTCTAGGTGTGTGAGATTACCTACATTTTCTGCTAAGTATGATATATCTGAGTTGTAAGAAATATCGAGCGAAATAAGAGTAGTTAAATCATAAAGAGCATCTAGAGATTCTGAGGTTAAAGTATTATTAGACAATTTCATATGAAGAAGGTTTGGTAGAGTGCTTATTGATTTAGGAAGTTCTTGGATAAAATTATACTCAAGGGAGAGCGTAGTCAAATCCCTCAGATTTGAGAATTCTTCGGGAATCCTAATAATTCTATTATGGCTCAAATCTAATTTCTGAAGATGAGAAAGATTGGAAATCCATTTTGGAATTTCTTTCAATCGGTTTTTTTGAATATAAAAATATTGCAATGAGTCTAAATTTTTTAAGGAATCTGGGAGCTCTTCCAACAAATTATCACTTAAATAAAGTTGCTGAAGATTTGTCAGATTTCCAAGTTCTTTTGGCACAGACTCTAACATTGATTTCGAAAGATATAGCCATCTCAAATTAAGCAAGGAGCCTATAGTGGAAGGGAGGCTCTGAAGACCGCTTCTTCTGCCCGCAAATCCTTGTTCTTCTTGGGGGGGTTCACCTGCGAGATTTAAGGTTTTCAAATTTTTTAAGTTTGCAATATTTTTTGGTAAGGTTTTAAGATTTGGACTAAATAATCGTAACCATGTAATTGTTTTATTTTGAAGGTAATACCCGTTTAAAATCCCTCGATGATGAACTCTGTGAATTTTTTCTCCAGTGATCAGTTCGAGATGAGCTAAAACCTCCGCTTCTGCCTTGTTTAGAGCCTCTTTCTGATAAGAACTGATGATTTTATCTAAGTTTGGATAATTCTGAGGGATAAAATCTATTGGATTGGCCTTAATAGATATTTTTTTCAATGACCCCTTATAGAGTAACGTTAGAATTCCTTTCGGAATGGTCAATAATGAATTATGTGAAAGGTTAATTTCTACAAGATTACTTAATTTCTCTATTGAGTTAGGAATATCATTAAGATCGTTATAGGACAAATCTAAATGGGTAAGGTTTTTTAGGGAGAGCAGTGATTTTGGAACATCCTCTAAAGAGCATTTTATAATATAGAACGATTTTAAATGATCAAAAATTCCTTTGAACTCTGGAAATTCTGTGAGTCTTGCTCCCGCTATTGCAAATTTAGAAATTTTTTGATCTTCTATTACCACATTAAATCTAGGATTTGTCTGTTTTGAGGCTCCTATTGTATCACTTCTCCAATCGATTGAATCCTTAACTTTGCATCTAGTGTGAACCAAATCTTCAACTATTTGAATGAATTCCAATTCTTTAGGATTTATCTCTGCATTTTTTAACATGATTGATACATAATTTAAGTTTTAATTAAATGGTACAATGTTCTATATGTTAATAATTACTCTAAAAATTTGTCTATAGTTCACATGATAAAAGGGAGCAATGAAGAAAATTGGAGTGCTTAGCGGGATTCGAACCCGCACCTCCCTTAAGATTAAGGGGTATCCTATCCATTGGACCATAAGCTAAAAAACAAGAATTCTGCTTAACTTACTCCATACTATTATCGGATGATGTGGTTGGCTCAGCAGGATTCGAACCTGCATCTCTCTCTATGGCAGAGGTATCCTACCTTTGGACCATGAACCAGTAGGTATCCAATAACAATAATAAAGTATCTTAAATCAGGAACTTCTTGAGAGAAAACCTCAAATTTTTAGAGGAAATGGAGTTTTTCAATCATTATATGCTTAGTATATAATGAAAGTCTAATAACATCCCTACATAGGAGTACTAGCTCATTTCACTCTATATGAGGTGCCTTAATGCTAAGTGAGACTCAAATAAATATGCGGCGCAACTTAAGGTTTTTATCCATAACTTGTTCTTGTTGCTTAGTGGGATTTTAACCCACACCACCCGTATGAAGAGCGGGGATCCTATATATTGGACCATAAGCAGAATCAAATTCTGGATAAACTTCAATCCATACTTCAATTATCGCAAGCTTGTTGGGAATTGAACCCAATCCTCCCACGAGCAATGCGAGTATCCTACCAATGGAACACAGGCTTGCTTGAAGACGAGGCTATGCTTACCTTTTCCAGAGATTGTATTAGGATAATCTTAGCTCAGCAGGACTCGAACCTGCACCTCCCTTTATGAAAGGGGCATCCTAAACCAATAGGACCATGAACCTTATCCAACAACAGCTTGGAACTAATGTAAGTTTTTCCTAATAAGAAGTACTTTTTATTCAGTAGCATGTCCATTATTAATAATGGTGACGATAATTACTTATGAAACACATCCTTGATATAGATTGAAATGCTCAAGTCCTTCTTATTAACCTTAAGTCGTTTGCAGATTTTTTCTGGAAAGTTGATAGAACACAAGTCCGTTCTGAGTAACTTATGAATCTTTTGTCATACCATTAAGGTTATACTATAATAAAATCCTTTCACATTTAAAGCTTTGTGTAACGGAGGGAATTTAGTGGGAGAGATTTTGATTTGAGGGAATTAAATGGGATCTATTAGATTAAGAAGGATTTGAAAATAGGTGCCACCAAAAAAACCTCACTTTAACACGTAATAACTCCACCTAATTCAATTATATATGAGAGTTAGAAGGAATTATTTATTCAAAAATCATCTGTGAAGAAGTAATTTTATATTTATTTATTCATATGTAATTAAGCAAGCTAAGAGTTGAATATAGTTTTCAATCATGAAAGAATTTAGAATCAACGAATACCTATCCTTAAAATTGGAAGAGGGTGAAACGGTAATCTATGTTGCTAATCAAGCATTTATGACCTGTAAATATCTTCTTCTTAATATTGAGTCCAAGAATATTAAGAAATATGATGAGATTTCCAGTATTGATGAGGCAATCGAATTTTATAGCAGCGAACACGAGAGAGATAAAAGTCTTCTCGAGCCAGAAACAGAATTTTGGGGTCATTGCTCGAATTTACAAGCATGGACTGATCATTACTATGATACCCGTCTTTTAGATATGAATCTTGCCTTTCCTTTATTAAAAGAATTGTCAGATGCTGGAGACCCTATTGCAAGAAAGGTCTTTAAAGAGGAGATTGCCAAGAGAATTGCAAGCGGATTTCCCAATGTAATTACATTTATACTAGAAGAGAAATATATTGAGTCATTTACAGTTGAAGAGCGAGATTTCATTTTCAAATTGATTGACCCCTTACAATTCTCGAAAGGAGAATTTAAAAAAACGTTCCCTCTCTTAAAAATATTGGCAAAATTAGGTGATTTCCGTGCGAAGGATATTTTTAAGAAAAAACTTATGAAGGAAATGAAGAGTATGAATCATAATGTTATAAATTATATCTTACAAGAACAATATGTAGAAATATTTTCTAATGAAGAGAAGAAAGAAATTTTTGACAAAATTAACCATGAGGAGATATTAAATTTAGAATTTTGGCAAGCTCTGCTCCTTTTACATAAGCTTTCGAATGCCGATGATCTTATCGCACAAAAAATGTTCAGAGAAATGGGAAAAATAGAAGAGATAATGCCCTTTATAGATCCTTTTATAGATTGGAATAAAAGCCAATATCTTCCATCCGCCATTACTACCCTATCTAATTTGAAGAAATTAGATTTAAGTGCCAATTCGCTTAAGGAAGTACCCCCCTTAGTTTATAAAATAGAAACTCTCAAACTATTATTATTAAATGAAAATCAGATTACCTCATTATCCCCCTCATTAGGCAATCTCAAGAACCTTAAAAGACTTAAAATAAAAAATAATAATTTGAATTCTCTCCCACGAGAGATAACTAATCTTGAAAATCTTAGGGAATTAAGAGTATGCAATAATTCTCTTACGAACCTTCCAGAACATTTAGGTAAGCTCGCCTCACTTAAAGCCCTCGATCTGAATAATAATGAAATACTGACTCTTCCCCCTTCCATCAAAAATTTAAAAGCTCTTGAATTTTTAGATATTAGCAATAATCATCTTTCTGTGCTTCCCGAATTCATAGGAAATCTTACTTCTTTGAAAATATTATATTTGCATCATAATAATCTTACTACACTTCCAAATAGTTTTTCAGAACTTTCCTCGCTTGAATATTTATTTCTTTTTGACAATGAGCTCACCTATCTCCCAGAAGAAATGGGAGAGCTTAGTTCCCTCAAAATTCTCCATTTGGATAATAATCAAATTGAAAGGTTACCTCATTCCTTAAGGAAACTTCAATCACTCGAAAAGCTATATTTGCGAAATAATAATCTGAGGGTTTTACCAGACTGGATCGGTTCTATCTCATGTTTGAAAAAAATATATATTGATAATAATAAATTGAGTACTTTGCCAAATACATTATGCAACATTAAATTCCTTGAAGAATTATCAGTGAAAGGTAATTGCTTAGAAAGTATTCCAGATTGTTTAATTGAAAAAAATTCTCTTATCCTATTAAATTTAACATGTAATAAAATCACTGAAAGTAAAGAAGATTTTGTCAATATAAATATTTTCGATAATTTTTAATTTCCCTTCATTGGATAATTTTTATTTTCCCTTGCTTTTTTAAATCTTCATTCACCTTTAAACTTTAATCCGATAAAGATGTGTATCATCTCTTAAAATCTTTGAAAAAAGAAGAAGAAAGTTTTTCGGATTTATTAAGAAGATTAGCGTTAAATAAAAATGGTCAAATATTGGATGCCTTTTTTGGAGCTTGGGAAATGAATGATCAGGAGTTTGAAGAAATTCAAAAAAAATTAAGAGAAATATTTATTAGTAAAGAATTTGATTCTTTACATGAAGAGCATGAGTGAAGAATCTAAAATTTCTATAAAAGGGCAAATAACAATACCAAAAGTTTTTCGTGAGAAATTAGGGCTTAAACCTGGAGATAAGGTTATTTTTGAATCAATTCCTCAAGGTATTTTATTGCGGAAAAAAGAAGAACTAAATATCACCAAAGTATTAAATGAAGTCTCAGGAATTTGGAAGGAGCATCCTTTATTTAAAGATAAAACAACCAAAGAAATCATAAAAATGATGAGAGGACCAGATGACGAAACAAGTCAAACATGAAATAACTATAGACTCGAGTATTATTATCTCACTTTTAAAGGAGGACGAGTTTCATAAAGATATTGTAAAGGTAGTAGAACTAATCAAAAAATATGATATCCAAGTTTCTATGAGTCACATTACATATGCTGAAATTTGGGTAGGTGTGGTAGCCAGTAATACACCGAAAAAAGATGAAATAAAAGTAAATAAAACCTTATATGAAATATTTGCCATCAATATTACTGATTTAACGATTACCATCGCACAGTCCGCAGCTGCAGCCTTCTTAAAATATAAAAGTCTTAAGGGTATAAGAGAATATTTAATTCCAGATTTTTTAATTGGTGCTCATGCGAAGTATTACACAAACTCAATACTGACTACTAATCCTCGGGATTTTCTGAAGTATTTTCCTGAATTAACTGTCCTGACACCAGATCAATTTAACACAAATTTTTTATCCGATTAAAATATTCCATATACTCTTTTGGATAATTTCATTTCGAGAACGTTAAGAAATGAAAATATAAATATCTATAAAGAAATTAAAATTGCTTATTGAATAACTATTATTATCGTCCACAATTAATATCGTCCACAATTAATATCGTCCACAATTAATATCGTCCATTATCAGTTTTCATAGCATAAATGTGATTACATTTATTATCACTATTAATTTAAGCAATCATACTGGTGTGTCTGGAATTTAAAAGTAGAGTTTCTTTTTTTACTAAAAGATAAAAAAAGGCTAATTAATGAGAGAGGGAATCTATAACCAACAATTGCGACAACAACTGCAAGAAAAAGGCACTCAATCCGCGAAGCGCAAGCTAAAGAAAGTCGCGGGACGA
>SHMU01000170.1 GCA_008080765.1 Promethearchaeota archaeon
CTGTGGGATAAATCCGAATTTTTTGGGTTAATTGCACGTTCTCTTCTCCTTGCGAGGGTCTCTTTCTCTACTAGTGTATAGTATGCGAGGTATTTAAAAGGAGGGGGTCCGTTACTTTAGTGATGTATAATGCGGAAGATCTCACCCACACGATAAACCATGTAGATGCTCTGCGAAATTCATCCCCTCCATGAATGGAGGGGACTTCTTTCGCAATTAGTTAAATTATCCTTATATGGAAGAATTACTGAAAATAAGAATATTAGATGGAAATAGGTCTTAAAATTACTTAAGTGATGAAAAATTATTCAATAATATCATAATCGATAGAGCCCATCGGTTAAGTAAACATAGGTCTCAAATTTATTATACATCTCATTATTTATGGGATTTTATTCAGCATCATTATAATTTAAATCCCAAAGAAGATATTGTGGTTTTATAGTCTTTTTTCATTATATTCACATTCAAATTATTTTCTTATTATTGTTCTTTCTCTCATAAAGAAAAAATAGGATCCTTAATTACAATTAAACAACCTATTCAAAAAGAATACTTTATTTTAGATATGAATATTGATGGAGTTGAAATCAAAGCCATACTGCTCGATCTTGATGGAACCTTAATCAACATTAATCTTAGTAAATTCATCCAAGGATATATCAAGTTGCTTTCTGACTATATGAAAGAATTTATCCCCCCAGAAAAGTTCATTCCACGCCTCCTTAAAGCCTCTCAAAAGCTCGAACATAATAATGGAGAAAGGACAAATGAGGAGGTGTTTGCCAATTTTTTCTTTCCGTTCGAAGGATATACTCGAGAAGATTTAGAGCCGAAATTCATACAATTTTATGAAGAGAAATTTGATACACTAAAGCAGTATGCTCAAAAAAAACCTGAAGCACGCCCAACAGTAAAAAAATCATTTGAAAACGGATATAGGGTGGTTATTGCCACTACTCCATTATTACCCGAAGTGGCTATTCGCCAACGATTGGCTTGGGGAGATGTAGACGACTTTAACTATCACCTCATAACCGGTTATGAACATGTAAGTGCTACAAAACCCAATTTATTATATTTTAAGCAGATTGCTGAGAAAATTAACATTTCTCCAGAGCAATGCTTAATGGTGGGCGATGAAGATAAAGATATGGTGGCAGCAAAGCTCGGATGCAAAACGTTTTTAATCGAAAATGAAAATACAGATTTAAAAGAAGATACACCCAAACCACATATCATAGGAACTTTATCTGATTTGAAGAAGCTCCTCTAACATACCAGAAAAAATTGTTTATCGCAATAAATCCGAGGATCTTTAAATTATTTGCAGAATTGTTTTATTTTTGTAATACTTACTCAGCATTAATTTAGAGTAGGTTAAGTTAGGTGATTTAATGTCAAAAAAGGAATGGATGATTTACGGCGCCTATGGATACACTGGAAAATTAATCACAAAAGAAGCTGTTGCAAAGGGTCATTCGCCGATTTTAGCAGGGCGCTCAGCTGATGAATTAAGGGAGGTAGCACAAAAATTGGATTTGGAATATAGAGTGTTTAATCTTTCAGATGTTGAAGATATTTGTAGAAATATTGAAGGTTTAAACTCGATAATCCATGCTGCCGGACCGTTTATCCATACCAGCAAACCTATGGTAGAGGCATGCTTAGAGGTGGGAGTTCATTACCTTGATATTACCGGAGAGATTCCTGTATTTGAACAAAATTTCACATATGATGAAGAGGCTAAAGAAAAGGACATCGCAATCATTTCCGGTGTTGGGTTTGATGTGGTACCTACAGATTGTTTAGCAAATTATGTGAGCCATAAAATAGCAGATCCAAATTTATTAGAACTGGCTATTGCAGGATTAGGAGAGATTAGTCCCGGAACGTTAAAAACTATGGTCGAACATGCTGAAAAAGGAATTCTTATACGAGAAAATGGGGAATTGACAGAATTAAGGGGGCAATATGGGAAGAAAGAAATAAGATTTTCAGATAAACCCAGAACAGTCGCTCCTACAGTGTGGGGGGATTTAGCGAGTGCTTATTATTCTACAAAGATTCCAAATATCGTAGTATATATGCCATTTTCAAAAGCTCTCGCAAGGGTACTAAGAGAAACAAAATTTGACAAGCAAAAGGCATATGAATGGATTGAACAAAATGTAAATGGTCCAGATGAGCACACGAGAAAAATATCTAATTCATACATATGGGCACGAGTCTCTAATGAGAAGGGGGATGAGGCACAAGTCTGGCTAGAAACAATGGAAGGATATCGGTTCACCGCAATATCTAGCGTAAAAAGTATTGAAAAAGTGCTCCAAATACATACTAAAGGTGCTTTAACTCCGTCCTTAGCATTTAGTGAAGATTTTATCCTTGAATTTCCAGAAACCAAGAGAATGGATCAATTAAACAAATAAATCTCATAGAAAAATAATTATTTTATAATTCATTCTATTCAATAGAATAGGTTGTAAAATAGACTTTTCACCAAATAGATTAATTTAAAGGATGTATTATTTCACTCCCATCTTTTTCCCACATTTAAAACCAAATATTTTAAATAGGAGTTTAGATACATAATGATAATGACCTTTAAAAATACTAATAAGTATGCGGAAACTGAAACTATCATTTCTGTAGCTCTAGCTGGAGCTATCGCTATTGCCGCCATCGTATTAGTATTGTAAAGCAAGATAGCTTTCCTTGACTTTTTTTGATTAATTTAAGCATTCAATGTAATATTCTTTCAATAATAAAGCATTTTTATCTTGCTCTACAAATTTCCGTGTTAAAATCAATAAGGTCAGGGTATAAAGATTAAGCGCTTGCAAAGGTCAGCATAATCAGAAAAATCAGAAAAATTAGATAATAAGAAATAAACATAACCAAACCAAGTGAAAGAAAAATGCAAGCAACAAAAAAACCTCAAATAGATTTTGATAATCTTAAGTTTGATTTTTATCAAACCGAGTGGATGTTTTTATCCAATTTCAGAGATGGAAAATGGGATGAAGGAGAGTTAGTTCCTTTTAATTCAATCGAATTATCTCCGGCAGCATGTATCCTAAACTACGGGCAAGGAATTTTTGAAGGGATGAAAGCATTACAAGCAAAAGATGGAAGGATAACGCTTTTTCGTCCTATGAAAAATGCAGAACGATTTGAAAAAAGCGCGATCCGCTTAGTCATGCCTCCTTACGATAAACAAAGATTCGTTAAAGAAGTGAAGGAAGTGACACTAGCAAATAATGAATTTGTCCCCCCTTATGAAAGCGGAGGCTCGCTTTATCTTCGGCCATTATTGATTGGGAGCGGCCCTGTGCTAGGAATTGCACCAGCAAAAGAATACACATTTATCGTCTTTTGTTCACCCGTCGGACCCTATTTTCCAAAGGGATTTAAAACAATAAGTCTATTGATTTCAGATAAATACACTCGGGCAAGTCCAGGGGGTACAGGTTCTACAAAAACCTGCTCCAATTATTCCCGTACAATGAGACCCGCATTAGAAGGAAAAATGCAAGGTTATGACCAGATAATCTACTTGGATGCGATATATAAAAAATATATTACAGAAGTTGGAGCAGCAAATTTTTGCGCGATAATTGATGGGAACTTGGTCACCCCTCGGTTTGATGGTACAATTCTGGAAGGCATTACTCTTGACTCCGTCTTAACACTCGCTAAACATAACCTGGGAATTGAAATAGAACAGAGAGATCTTTCTTATGAAGAATTGTTCACGGATGAATGTACGGAATTATTCTGTACTGGCACCGCGGCAGTCATTACGCCAATAGGAACCGTGAGCTATGAAACAAAAAAGAAAATTTACAATAATAATACACCAGGACCCATCACTAAAAAACTCTATGATTTGCTTACTGGTATACAAAAATTGGACTTACCGGATGATTTTGGGTGGACAACCATTCTTTAAATAGCCTCGAAGCATTTTATGATCATTTCTAAATCCCTTTCTTTTTTTTAATTTACCTTGTTTTTTCTAAATCTTTAATCACCTTTATACTTTAATCCGACATTATTCGTCTCTTCTCTTACTTCACATCAAAAACTTGTACGAGGACTTGTGAAGCATCTGAGGAGAAAGGGATAGTTCATCTAACACTTCTTTCAAGATCAAGGGACATTCTCGCACGGTAAAATAATAGGTGAGCAAGAGATGTCGGTATTCCAAGTCCCTCTTGCCTCGGAAATCAATAAGTTTTTTAATTCCTCAGCTTCGCATAATTTACCATAATATAGGTAAGCTGTAATGGTGATATTAAGGATCTCCATATTGCGATAATTCAATTGTTTAATTTAATGCGATTTCGTATAATAAAAAAATTAAAAAAAAGAGAAAAAAACTTATTTAATGCTTACTCTGTGTGTGCCGAAATGATTAAATCGGCGAATAGCTTCATGTCATTCAAAAGCGTGTTTAACTTATCTTGAGATTCCATATCCATCTCTTCACTTTTCATTACAAGCACAGAAATGATATATTTAAAGATGTGAAGACTAATTTCTTTTCCATCCTCATTAGAACCCTTAAACTGGGCGGAGTCTGACATGAATACGTTTTCACGTACCGTGTTACATGCGTTAATAAAGTCTCGTAAGTCTCCTCTTAGTGTCAGACCGCTGCTTACCCCTTTTACATTATGTACAATAACATTACCTGAGATATCGGAAATGATTATTTTCGCACCAATCTCTTCTAGTTGCTTCTCTGCTTTTTCCACGTGTCCCTTGAGTTCCTCATAGGATGAAATTAGAATATCCCGGAATATTTTTGCAAGTTTGTCTTGATCATAGATACTGGTGAGGTATGATTTTGCATCATAATCTTCAAACATCCCCTCAAACATTTCTCGAGCAGTTTTGACATTGGTGTCTAAAAGCTCTTTCTGGAAGTCCTCAGTATCGTATTTATGATAGAATAGGAATATCTTCGGTTTTTCGTTATTTTGGCGATATATATCCAAGAGACCATCAAAATATTCTTTTGCTTGCTCAAATCTATCGGGGTCATGGAGATCAACGATAGGGATTAATATGTCCGTACCCTTAAAGACCTCGGGCTTTTCCATGTACTCCTTCCTGTATTGCTCTTGTCCGCCGAAATCAAAGATGCCTACTTGTAAGCCGAGAAAGGGATGCCTTCGAGTTTCATATAGAATTGTAGGACTTAATGATTTTGTATCTTCGGGGCTTTTCGCCGCAAATGCAACGCTATAGAGCGAGGTCTTGCCACATCCCGATAAGCCGACCAATGATATTTTCATATTTCACATTTCCTCTTTATTATCTTTATCTTTTACTTTTTTTTAATTATTATTTCTTTTCTTTAAATTGATTAATACACAGAAGTTAATTATTTTTTATTTTTTGGGACATAGGTTATTTTTTCGGCGTAAGGTCATAGCTTTTCGAATAAATTTTTCCAAAGCTTTCTGTCGATGCTTCTATGAGAACTTTTCCCAGTTTAAGTTCTCCATCTTCTTGTTCCAATGGGTATTCAATTTCTACATTCTCATAAGGGAATAGCTCTTTAATTTTTGTCACCCAAACATTCTTTTCAAACACATCATCAACGCTAGCCACACGAATTTTCAAGTCTTCAAGAATAAACCCAATTGTATTAGTAATAGAAATATCCAATGTTTTATTTGCTTCATTCACATCTTTTTTAAGACTAAGTGCTCTTCTTGAATCGATAATAGGTCTCATGTCTCCCATTCCTTCTTCTTTCGCAGATTCTATTCTTGGTTCTTCCTCCTCCTGATCCGTATCCCTTACAATGAATACTTTGCGCTTTTGAATGTTGTATTGAGTAACTTTTTTCAACTTGGCCAAGAAGAAGACCGCATTCAGATTTATCGCATCGAATGGTTCAATGGTTAAATACCCTTTTTTCCCTGCATCCTCTAATATTTCAGCGCCAATACCAGTTCGTGCAAACACTGTGTTCTTATTGGCTCCACTTCCTACAGATCCAATAGAAATATCCGCGTTTTCAGCGGTAAGGTCCGTACAAAAATTACAACTGGATGACTTAAATTTATCCAAACTCTTAATGGTATATGATTTTACAGGATCATCATCCTCATCATAGTAGATGTGAAACTTACCCTTATTGATATCCATCTTCTTTACTTTCTCCAAATCGATCCCATCTTTCTTAAAGTATGGATATAACGCTTCTGGAGCGAATGAATCCATACAAAACAGCCCTATGGTAAGGATGTTAGCGCGCATAAAATATTTAAGCATTCCTGCTGGGGAATTGAACATTTTATTGACCGCATCGATATTACATGGAGTTCCCACGAATGCAATAGATCGATAATCTTCCCGTACAGCTTCCATCAACGCATCAACAGTTTGGGAATGGCAGTAAATTGACCCCGCGGCTTTAATAGCATCATCTTTACTGGATACGATTTGAGCAACGGGATGCCATGGATTGTTGGGATTCTTCATGGTAACGATGGCAGCATCAATTAGATGTTCATCGAAAAGGTAACAAAGGATACTTGTTACAGTGCCGCCGTCTTGTCCGCCAATTACTTCGGGGATATTGGTATTTGCAACATATCCTGATTTAAATTCCCCAATGAGTTGGAGGGGATCCGTTATAGTACGAGGACATTGATTGTAACAGATTCCACAACCTGTACATTTACCAGTTAGTTTAGGCTGACCTGCAAGATGGTCCCATTCTAATACAGGGCATACAGCAGCGCAAGTACCACATTCCGTACAAATTCCCGAGCGCACGATCTCTTTCATCAGCATTCCATAACTATCACGTTTTCCTTCAAGTTTCTTCTGAATGTAATCAAAGGAATATTCGTATTTTTTACCCGCTTCTTCTGTAGTCTTATTTTCTGTCATAACTCATCTATTCATCTATATCTATTAATTTTTTCTAAAAAGATTATTATTTTAAAAAGTTGACATTCAAAAAAAAGCTTTATTCAAAACTTCAATAACTTTTTCTAAGTTAAATGTGGGTTTTACTAGAATGGTGATTTAAATTATTATGGAAATACTAAGTTTAAAAATTTCATAGATTTTTGAAAAAACTATTGGTAATAAAATCAGATTAAGTACAAGAAAGTATTATAACTATTCTTCCCTGGAGGTGGGATCCTCTTTTTTCGTATTTTTCTTTAGTTCTATGATGAATTTAAGGATCTCCTCTACACTCTTAGAACCTATAAGATCTGTTAATTTTTCTTTATTATTATCATCAATTTTGTTGATAGGAAATGTTTGAATTAATTTTCGTACCTGAGTTAATCCTAAGTATTTTCTGGTATATTCTGCGTTTGAATACTTATAGGTGGTTAAAAATTCACTGTCTAATTTCGTTCTAAAATATTCCAAGATCATATTAAAGTAATCTTTTAGCAATAATTGATCTGCTGGTGAAATCATAGGAGTTAAAAATATTTGAATCGGTGAAGTTCGATAGGGTGCCTTAGAAACATAAATCCCATCAACATTAAAATCATTTCTAATGAGATATAATCCAACTCTTCCTTCCATTGTTCCTGTATCAACCGTTCTCACATAAAGTATATTTGATGTAATTTTATTTTTCAAGGAATTAAGTACTTGAAGAGTTTTCCGTTTATAGGTGCTTGATACATATTCATTGGCGTCAATAACGGTAATTTTTTCTCTTCCTTGATTTGCTTCAACTTCTTTATTTAATAAATAGTATTTTACCTTTAGAGGAGATAGTGATTTATTTTTTTTGGTAAAGTCATCAAATTCTGCACCTCCGCGATACTTAAAGTCCGGTCGCAGGGTGTAGTTCCTTTCCAATACAGTATTATTCTTTTTGAATTTCAGCCCTGAAAAGATTTGAACTTCGGCACTCTCTGATTCCTTTCTCTTGAAAAATACTATGCAGATATTGGTTCCTGTAAAGTCAAAAAGTTTAGTTTCAAATATTAACAATTTTTTAATATCATAATATTTTAAGAAATCTATGCGAAATTTATTAGAAACTGATGCTCCAAATATGAAATTTGAGGGAATAATATATACTAAATTCATAATAGAGTTCCGTAAATCATTCATCATCGCAATTTGGTACAGATCTTGATACCCTTCATTTTCCTTAAGAAAATATTTCAAATGTTGTTTGGTTTCTTCATGTTTTCTTATATAGCCTAAATACAAATAGGGTGGATTAGTGATGTGATATAGGGGGAGCTGTATATTTTTTAAACGATTAGGTATACTCCCCAAATTATCCCTCTGGAAAATATTGTTTTTAGCAAGATTTAAAGGGATTTTATATGATAATGCTTTATTAATACATTTTTGAATCATTTGAGGTTGGATATCAGATAAATAGATATGATGTTGGAAAAAAGCTACTCTTTTTGACTTCGGGATATGGTCTAAAATTGGGAAAATTAAATTACCCTCACCACAAAATAGATCAATCCATATATATTGAGAGAGAAAATCTTTAATATGGGGAAAAATATATGATAAAAATGTTTGTTCTGATGTGAGATGAACACCTAATGTTCTTCTTTTTTCTATATCCTCATTATTGCCTTTTTTTTCCATCGTCTATTCTATCTTTCTCAAATCTATTAACTCTATAAAGGTTAGTTATTCATTGCTTATTGAAGCCTCCCCGCCCTAAAGGACGGGGATTCCCACGAGTCCACTAAGCATTAGCTGGCGGGCATATCTTAGGGCTGTTTGTCGCGGTAAACCCCTTCCACGTGCGTAGAAAGGATTCCTCCTTCAAGGAGGGTTGATGCGATAAGTCATCGGATG
>SHMU01000171.1 GCA_008080765.1 Promethearchaeota archaeon
TTGTCCAATTCTTAACCTATAAAGCACAAAAAATAGGCAAAAGAGTAATAAGAATTGATGAATCATACACCACACAGACCTGTGCGAAATGCGGGAAAAGAGTAAAGCGTTCATTGTCCGAGCGTACTATTACTTGTGAATGCGGTCATCAGATGGATAGGGACTTAAATTCCGCCGTGAATATCATGGTAACGTTCTTGACATCCGATGACTTATCGCATCAACCCTCCTTGAAGGAGGAATCCTTTCTACGCACGTGGAAGGGGTTTACCGCGACAAACAGCCCTAAGATATGCCCGTCAGCTAATGCTTAGTGGACTCGTGGGAATCCCCGTCCTTTAGGGCGGGGAGGCTTCAAACAATAATAATATATCTAAGATAGAGAGTTTAGACCTCCTTGAAAATCTAAAATATCTCTCGCTAAATAATAATAAGATTCTAAAAATAGAGGGGCTTGAATCTCTCAAAAAGTTGAGAATTTTATATCTTAGTGCGAATAAAATAAAAAAAATTGAAGGACTTGATGCTCTGAAAGACATATCTATTTTATATCTTGATAATAATCAAATTACTGAAATAAAAGGTTTGAGAAACCTTTCTTGCTTAAGTGCTTTATATTTAAATGATAATATGATAACCAACGTGGAAGAAATCAAGTATCTTCCCAAACATTGTGTAATTTTTCTTCGCGATAATCCTATTCAAAAAAAAGTACTAAAAAAATTTACCTATACAACTAATTGTTTTTTATAGCTCAAATTAAAATTAGAGAATTATTGAATATAAAACTAAATCTTATTAGAGATCTAAAATTTTGATTTCTAGAAAGTTAAACATATAATTAACTGAGTGAATTATTCTAGTTATCATGAATTCTATAACAATTAAAAATGGGTTAGTATACGACCCGGCAAACAATCTGAATGGCGAGAAAAGAGATATCTACATTAAAGACGGTGTAGTCGTTGAAAAAGCGGATAGCGATGCGAAAGTAGTTGATGCGTCGGGAATGATTGTGATGCCCGGTGGGGTTGACCTACATTCTCATATTGCGGGAGCAAAAGTAAATAGCGGACGAGCATTTAGACCAGAAGATCATTTCATTGATCCTGTGGCTCGTGGAAAGATCACTCGAAGCGGCTCGGGATATTCCGTTCCCTCTACCTGGGTAACAGGCTATAGATATGCAAAGCTTGGCTATACAACTGTGGTAGAGCCCGCAATGCCCTTATTGGAAGCTCGTCACACCCATGAAGAATTCTTAGCAACTCCTATAATTGATAAAGCAGCATTTCCTTTACTCGGAAATAATTGGTATGTCATGGAATTTATAAGAGAAAAGGAATGGGAAAAACTTGCAGGATATATCGCATGGATTTTAAAAGCAACCAAAGGATACGCAGTAAAAATTGTCAATCCTGGCGGATGCGAAAATTGGGCATGGGGTAAGAACGTTGATGGTCTTGATGATGATGTATTACATTGGGGCGTTTCACCACGAGATATCGTAGAAGGGTTAGGAAAAGCTAATGAAATGTTAGGACTCCCTCATTCTATTCACGTCCATGGTAATAATCTTGGACATCCAGGCAATTATAAGGATACAATTGACTTATTTAAAACAATGGAAAAAATAGAGCCAAAAAAAGAGGGAAGAGATAGTGTAATGCATATTACACATTGTCAATTTAATGCTTATGCGGGTTCAAATTGGGGGAATTTTGAATCGGGAGCCGCCGAGATCGCAGAGTATGCTAACAATCACCAGCATATTACTATTGATACAGGACAAGTTATTTTTGCGAAGGCAGCTACCACTACTATGACCGCAGACGGTCCGTGGGAATTTGCTCTACATCATCTAAGTGGAATGAGTCCTTGGGGTGCTAAACCAGGGGTAAAATGGATAAATGGGCAAATAGAAGGAGAATCAAGCTCGGGAATAGTTCCATATTTCTTTAGTCCAAAAGTTGGTGTAAATGCTATTCAATGGGCAATTGGATTAGAATTGGCCTTATTAGTAAAAAATCCATGGCAAGTGTCAATGACAACTGATCATCCAAACGGAGGTCCCTTCATCTACTATCCGAAAGTATTCCGCTGGTTGATGGACAAGAAATCCCGAGATGATATGCTTGAAAACACAGTTTCTCAGAAAGCATCAACTCAGACCAGTTTAAAAGACATTGATCGCGAATTAACCTTGGAGGAACTCTGCATCATTACGCGAGCGGGAACCGCAAAATGTTTAGGAATGCCTGACCGAGGACATCTTGGATCAGGAGCGATTGGAGATGTATCAATTTATAAATTAGATCCCAAGAAGATGGACGGACACGCCATTGAAAAAGCATTTTCGAATGCTGCATACACAATCAAAGATGGGCAAATAGTTGTTAAGGATGGGGAGATTGTCGCAACTCCTATGGGTGTTACAATTGTTTCTGAGGGAAAGATTAAAGAAAGTAGCTATCAGGCAGCTATAGAGGATGTGAAATATCACTGGAGAGACCATTACAGCATAAACTTTAACAACTATGAGATTGGCGATCATTACACACCTAAAATTAAAATAATGAATATTTAGATTTTTAATTCATTTCTTTTTATTTTAAATCTTCGTTAAGTTATAATAAGATAAAATTACTCAACCTAGCTAATAAAAGCGATATTTAGGAGAAAATTACATAACAATATAGATTTTATTTTCATTAAAAAAGGGAAAGAGGTTCTCCAGATTTTTGATTTTATTTCCCCAGAGATAAATAATCCTTAAACATTTAAGACTTTGTATCGAATCAGGAAGCCCCTCTAATTGATTAAAGCTTAAATTCAAATATTCTAGCTTTTTTAAATTTCCAATTGATTGGGGGAGTGATTTTAATTGATTTGCGAGTAGATTCAAATATCTTAAGTTAGGAAGGTTTCCAATCCAGCTGGGCAACGTGGTAAGTCTATTACCAATCAAGTCTAAAAATTCAAGATCTGTAAAGGATTTTAATGTTTCAGGTACTTTTTGTAATCCATAATAATACAATGAGAGCCCACTGATTTTGCCCGATTGATGAATAAACCCTACATTTTTTGGAAAGGAATCTGCTACAAATTCGGAAACCGCGGGTATTTTTCTTCCCGTTTCTTTTTCCAAAAATTTAATTTTTTCTTTGGTCTTAGAGGGGAGTTGGTTGAAGATTTCTTTGCGGGTACGTTCTAATTGTTCAATTTTGCGTTCTGCTTCAATATTATTTCTAATAAATTTATAACAAGAACAACAATAAAATTCAATATTAGTATGTTCCCATAATTCTAAAGCACGAGTTTTAGTAAGAAAGGGATTAGATTTATAATAATCCTGGAAATCTAATTCAACACCGCAATTCCAGCATTTTCTCTCCCTGATGTCTAAAATTTTATATATCTTACTCTCTATTTCTTTTAGCGTTTCTTTGTCTACAAATTCATATTCCTTAATAGGACTTTTTGAATCAATCGCTTCTTTTGCATATAGCTTCTTAGGTACAATTAGGGTGCCATCGGAAAAATTTGCATATATTTTAATCAAATCAGGAGAAGTATATCCTTTTTCTTTTGCAAATTCCACTAACTCAAGAATCGACTCGCGAGTACCAAGATACTTATCGTAATAGTTTACAGCACTATATCCGAGTGGTCGCACCTTTTTCATATTTACAAAATCTACCTATTAACCTAAAAATTCTGAACTATATTTAGAAATAAATAACAACAACCCTATATATTTTTATGTAGGGGATGTTATAAAATCACTCATCTAAAATCTTTCATTCTAATAATTATTCAAATCTAATTCTGTAATGTTTTGTGTCTTTCTTTTTGAGTGAAATTTAGATTAATGGTTTATTAGTTATAAAATAATAAATGAAGCGCTATATTCATTATCTTTTATAATCTGATCAGCAACATTTTACATAAATTAATAGAATGAAAATTATTAAGATTGTTTAATACTATTAGTTTAATAAATAAGAGGTGGTGAAACCATATGGTTGAATTGGAATGTCCTAAGTGCGGTAAGACATTTACGGGAGAAACCGAAGAAGAAGCCCGGGAAAAGAAGATGGAACATGGAAGAAAACATCATTCTCAATAATAGGTTTATTCTCAAAAGATAGAGGTAATTTTTCTTTTCCATTTTCCTTTTTAAAATTATAATTTTCATATAATTATTTGAATTTTTGTTTAATTGTTTGAATTTGTCATAATTCTTCATAAAAATCAGCACCTTTTGCTTACTAAAAGTTCATCTTGATTAACTTTACATTTAATTGCATATATAATTCTTGGGATTATAATTCGTTCATTTTAAAATATCCAATTAAAGATTTAAAAAACAATATATTAACCTTATTACTCATCAGAAAAAGGAATTGAAAAAATGGCGATAAATTGGGAACAAGTCCGTAATGAGCAATATCCGTCTATAAAAGAGAAACATTTGACCTATTTTTTGTCCGCGGGAGCTTCTTTAATGAATAAAAATGCTTATGAAGAGGGGCTTAAATATTTTAACCAAATGTTCACAAATGGAGATATCGATCATGAGATCCTCTTTACTGAATTAGAACAAGTAAGAAAACTGGTTGCTGAATATATTAATTCTAAACCTTATGAAGTAGCCTTTTTAATCAATACTAGTTCGGGCATTACAGTTTCTGCATATATGTTTAGAGAGGTGATAGGAGAGGTTATTTATCCTTCAATAGAATTTCCCGCCTCAGTTCATAGCTTTCAGAGATTAGGATATCCTTGCAAGAAAATAAAGCCCATAAATGGAAAATATCCCGTTGAAAGTTTTTCGAGATATCTTTCAGACAAGACTAAATATTTGGTTCATAGTCATGTGCAATCTTTTAATGGATTTAACCAGGATTTATACCAATTGGGAAATTTTTGCAAGGAAAATGATTTAATATCTATTATTAATTCTACGCAAGCCTTTGGAGCTTTTGAACTTGATGTAAAAAGATTTAATATCGATATACTCGTTTCAAATGCGCTAAAATGGCTTGGATGCGGTTTTGGTATTGGTATTATATATATAAATGAGGATTTAGTAAAATCTTATCAATTACCCTTTACGGGGTGGCTATCTGTGGATGATCCATTTACCATGGATAATGAGAATTTAAATCTTATCCAGAATACACGATCACTAGATTCTCTAGGGGGTTGTCCAAATTTTGCATCTTTATTGACACTAAAGGGAGGGTTATCCCTCATTAAAGATACCCTAGGAAAAGGAAATATGCATGCTGGTATAATCCAAATTCAAGATCGTATCATGGACTTAACTTCTCAATTTTTAGAACATATACAGGAGTTTTCTTTTAAAATCATTACTCCAACCGACATTGAATGCCGCTCCGGAATTATCACTCTCGAACATCCTAAGGCAAAAAAGATACATCGGTATTTGACTAAAAATAATGTCTATACAACTTTAAAAAAATATCCTAAAGATTCAAGGAATACATTAATTCGGTTCGCAATAAATTATTATAATAATTCCGAAGATATTGAAAGAGCTATATCTATTTTAAACTCTTGTAAATATTTAGATTGAACAACTCCTTCCTAAAGGAAGAAGAATCGTGTACATAATTTCTTCATGTTGGAGCTTCCTCTTTCCTTGAGACTTGAGACGTGCCTATGCAAATCTGGAAGGATATTGAGGGGTCTTACGGTCTCTCTGGAGGCTTGAAGTCCCGTAGTCCCTACGGTAGTAGTATCATGGAAGAACCCCTCACTTATATGAGATTAGAGTATGAAAGGGTTTTAATTGTTTTTGGAACAAAAAAATGGAGCTCAATTCATCTCCACGCTAAAGCATGGAATCCTCTTGAGGGATGATGATAAAAATAACAAAAAAAGATTACTTAGAAAATTTTCCCATTAATTCTGCGGAATCAATGGAATGGTCCTTGACTTTCTCCATAAAATTATTCTTCTTGATACCCTCTAATTGCTTAATATCTAGTGCGTAAATCCTAAAAAAGTATCTGTGAGTACCGCTGGGTGGGCAAGGGCCTCCGTAGCTTGTTTTTCCAAAATCGTTTGTAACCTCTTTTCCTGGCACGGGACCACCTTGAGATATCTCAGTGACATCTGCGGGAATATCGCATATATACCAATGAATCCAATTACCACCGGGAGCATCGGGGTCGGTGCACGCTAAAGCATAGCTTTTTGTATTTTTAGGAGGTTCTGACCATTTTAAATGGGGAGAAATATCTTCTCCTTTGCAAGTAAATTTTACAGGAATCATTCCCTCGTGTTCAAAATCCTTTGATTTAATTTGCATATTTTACACCTTACTAAAATGTGATTTCTAATTATACAAATATATTAATGCCTCGATAATAAATCTTTCACTAAAAATTCATTGATAAACTAACTTCATTTTATAAGAATAATGAACCACGATGATTTGGATTACTATCTCGCCTTTTCAGTTACTTTACAAAAAATGAGGAAAATACTAACTTTTCATTACAGGTATATTCTTAAATCCACCGAATAGAGGTAGGTTATTTCTTCATTTTTGAGTTAAATCTTTCAATTTAATGACAAAATTTTTTCTTTACTCCATTTGAAAATATTTTCAATCTTTCTTATTTTCTATGGGTGCTGTGAAACACTCTAAATAATGAACAGAAATTAAATTCAAGATAAAAAACTCTAAAATCAATTACAAAACATTTATAAATCAAGAAGATACATTAATAATGTATAAGAATTTTTTATTTTTACTACAATAGTAAGTTTCGGATCGACACCAGACAAATTCGATTATATTTGCGAAAGGTTGCAACATAATGGATACAGAATATCTTCACAATTACGATTTAGGCAATATATCGCATTTTATTTTAAATCAAATTGATGATTTAATAGTAATACTAAATCCGACTAACGATTACAAAATCGAATTAATGAATGCGGATGTGTTTAAAAGTACTCTAAATTATAGAGAAGAGAATCTATTAGGAAAGTCATTCTTAAGGATTGTTCATCAAACCCATCTTCAATCGGTTATTAAACTTTTTGAAAAAGGATCTTTCTTAAAACAAAGCCGCAAGAATATTAAGATCCTGGATTCTGAAGGGAATATAAGATGGTTTGAAATCAACACGATAGCTTTTTATGATAATAATCATAATCAAAAAAAATTATTTGTAAAACTGAAATCTTTATCTGAGAAGAAAGAACTTGAAAGAAAACTCCAAGAATATGAAATAGCCATCAAAAGAATCTCAAAAAAGTTGCCTGAAATTCATTTTTGGAAATTAGTTAGTCCAAAGAGTTTAGATGATAAATTATATCGTTCCTATGAATTTTTGCAAACTATCTTAGAAAATATCCCTCAATATATATGTTGGAAGGATAAGAATTTAGTATATCTGGGGTGTAATAAAAAATATGCTGAATTTATGGGTGTCAATTCATTTGAAACTATAATTGGTAAAACAGATAATGAATTAATTCAGGATTCAGAAAAATTAAATTTTCTAAGAAATGAGGAACGTGAAGTTATTCGGTCGGGTTCTCCACAGTTTGAAAAAATTATGAAATGGAACAAAAATGAGAAAGAACATCTGCTTAAAGCAAATAGAATTCCTCTTTTTGATTTAAACGATAACATTGTAGGGATATTAATCTCTTATAATGACTTAACTGAGTTGATGGAATCTGAACAAAAATTTAGAGAAATCACGGAACAATCAGTAATGGCAGTAATAATTATTCAAGATGGTCTCATTCATTATGGTAACCAACAATTTGAACAATTATTTGGATATAAGTCCGAAAGCTTTCAAAGTTGGGAGCCTTTTGAATTCCTCAAATTAGTACATCCCGATGATCGAGACCATATTAAATCACAAACTTACAATAGAAAAAATGGAAAGAATAATTGCATTCATCATTTTCAATTTAAGGGAATAAAAAAAACCAACCAAATTATTTGGCTCGAACTTTATTCAAAAAGAATTAAATATAATGGCAGATTAGCCGACTTATTTATGCTTATTGATATTACGGAAAAGAAGCGTTACCAAAACTTAATTACCGAATTAAATATCAATTTTCTAAACTTTACTACAGATATCCAATCCAATATTATTTCATTACTAAATACCTCTGTTAAATTGTTGGAGGGGGTTTTGGCCTTACATATTTTTAAAAATAAATCTGAAGAGAATATCAAAATAATAACAAATCAAAAAGATATTTATAGATTTAAATCACTGGATCACTTTAAAGACCAAATGTTTGTATCTCGGTTTTTTAATGAACAGCATGATTTTCCTCAATTTTTCATTGATATTAATGAGTCAGAATATGTATTAAAAGATCCTTTCATGCAAATATATGATCTAAAAAGTGTCTATGGAAAGCTCATTAAAACTCAAGATAAGTATGATGAATGCATCTGTATTTTTTTTGATAAAATTCCGCGCATTACTCACGATCATCAATTGGTGTTATTTTTAATTTCTGCTGCCCTCGAAATTGAACAAAAACGATGGGAAGTCCGAAACCATCTTAAAACTCAAAATAGTGTATTAGAAGAAATGAATCAATTTAAATCAGATTTACTTACAAGGACATCTCATGAATTAAAAACACCACTAATTTCAATCAAAGGATTTAGGATTTGATCAAAAATAACTTCCTTAGTTTAAATACGATTTTTTTTAACTTATTATTTATCGTGGTCTAAAGCAAT
>SHMU01000172.1 GCA_008080765.1 Promethearchaeota archaeon
AATATCGAGGAACTGTATTTTTTATCAAGGGTAGAATGAGTACGGGATATGCCAAGCTGATGGGGATTGATGGTGTGGAAGTAAAACTCAAACCAATGGCGAAGCTTGACTAATTGAAGAGAGTGAGTGCCAGAACTTCCCGGATGGTAATGGAAGTCCCAATCCATCTCGCCCCTAAAGGAGCAAGTATTCTTGGGAGGTCTTGATAAATAATAACATATACGCGGTAAAAAAATCATATTCAAGAATTGATTCCTTGGCCATTATGCTGCGGCGCTGCGCCGTAGTTGAAGTTTGCTTCGCATACACCACCTAATTCATCGCTATTCGCAAGATTCGGTGAATTCTTTGTAATAGGATCCTTCGGTAAAAAGAATTGATGACCAAATCTTTGCTTGAGTGTCTGAATTAAATGTGAGAATTGTTAGCAGGGAATCTTCTTGAACTTCTTTTTTTTTGAAATAAGTTAACAAGCATAAAAACTATTGAAGCATCATTCAAATAAAGTGCTTGTTATTTTTTATCGTAATGTCCATCGTAAAATTCTTCAAGAGCATACTTCCTGCGATTTTTTTTCATTTTCTTGATAAATGCTGAACTCAGATCAATATCTAATGAATTTGCAAAGCTAATCAAATAAATAAGCACATCCGCCAGTTCTTCTTGAATACTCTCAGAAAGCCGTTCATCGTTTTGAATTTCCTTCAAAGTTAAGTCTTTAAAAAGAAAATGTTCCGATAATTCTGCTAGTTCAATGCTCATTGCCTGAATTAAATTTTTTGGGGTATGATATTGCGACCACTTTCTCTCTTGGACAAACTCTTGTACCTTTTGTTTAAAAAATGAGATAGTGGTCGTTGAATCCCGTTTTTCAGAATTAAAACTCAGATTAAAATCAACTATATTTAGCTTAATTAACTATTATTAAACGAAATAGAGGATCTTATTTAAGACTTTTTATAAAATCGCAAATAACTTCATTATACAAATCCTCTCTCTGACTGGGACCAAAATGCCCCGCCATATCTATTATTTCCAATCGAGAATGCGGAATTTTTTTATGTAATTCTTCAGCCATCTGTTCTGGAGCAAAATTATCGAGTCTTCCAGCAATAATAAGGGTGGGGCATTTTATATATGACGGATCATAATGTTTTATTTCATTTATCATTCCAAAAATTTGCTCTTCAATACGCATTTCCAATTCATCTTGGGATATTGGTAGATGATAAATTGAATTTGATAATGCCTTAATTATATATGGTTTGGTTTTATCTAGTATTTTTACGACAGAATTGTTTACAAAATCCAAAAAGTTCATTCGAATCATATAGGGAAGCAAGTTATAGAAAATATTGCGTATTACGTTATCCGTATTAATGTATCCCGAATTAAGCAAGATAAGAAATTTCACATCCTCCAAATGTTTTTTGCAAATAAGCTGGGCAATCATTCCGCCCACCAGAGAATGCCCTATTATTCCATAATTTCCCTGTACATCTAAATATCCTAATAGGTCTTCTAAATCTCTAATAATATCGTGGCGAATATTTTTGGAAATATTAATTTCTTGAGGATGATCGCTTTTTCCGTGTCCTAACGCATCAAAACAGATTACTCTATAGAAATCTTTTAATACTTTTATCTGCTCTTTAAAAAAAAAGCCCGAGGATGCAAATCCGTGAAGAAGTATAACCGTACAATGCTTCGAATTGGGGTTATACTCTTCATAATAAAGCTTATACCCCTCCCTATTTTTAAAGTAAGGCAACGGTTAGATCTACAATATTAATTTTTGTTATATTAGAAAATTAAGAATTAAATAATAATTTACTTATTTTACCATTACTGCTTATCAAAATCTTAATAAATTTGAAAATATATTAGAAATAAGAAAATTAAAAAATTTAAAAACAGTATTGCAGAGATCTTCTCACGATATCCTTCCATTGGCTATATTTTTCTTCCCTTTCTTCTTCTGAAATTTGAGGTGTATATATTTTATCGACAACACAAAGATTTGTTATCTGTTGTTTTGTATCCCAAAAGCCCGATTTTAGTCCCGCGATGAATGCTGCTCCTAATGCAGTGGTTTCTGGATTTTTAGAATGTGCAACTTCTAATCCCAAGATATTAGCTAATGCTTGTAAAAAGAACTTATTCTGAGAAACTCCTCCATCAGCATTTATGCGCTCAATCGAGATTCCCGTATCTTCCATAATACCATCAACAATATCTTTAATCCGAAAACAAATTCCTTCTAAAACAGCCCTAACGATATGCTCCTTTTTTGTACTAAGCGTAAGCCCAAATACTGTTCCCTTAGCCTCGTCCCAATAAGGAAAGGATATACCACTAGTGAAAGTAGGTAAAAAGAAGACGCCTTCTGAAGACTCTACACTAAATGCCATCTCTTCAGTTTCTTTTGGATCCTCGAATAGATCTAATTCATCACCTATCCAATCTAAGATGTTTCCTGTGTTATGTGAGAGTCCTTCCAGCATATATTGGATCTCTCCATCCAAACGCCATGCTATTAAAGGATATAACCTTCTTTTTGATGCAAAAGGTTCATTACCCGTATTGAGATCAATAAAAGAGCCTGTACCATTAGTAACCTTAATATTTCCGAAATCAAAACAACATTGCCCAAACAGAGATGCTTGCTGATCGGCAACGATGCATTTTATCGGAATTTCTCCATTTCCAAACAATTTTGTAACTCCAAAATCTGCATTAGTGTCTTTAATTTCGGGTAAGATATGAGTTGGAATGTTTAATTTGTCAATTACAATTGTATTCCATTCTAATGTGAAAGGATCAAGCATCGCAGTTGCAGAACAATTTGAAAAATCAGTTGCATGAACCCGTCCTTCGGTTAAATTCCATAAAATCCAAGTATCTATAGTGCCCCAACCAATTGAAGTTTGCGGATCTTGAATTAATTCATTTACTTCTGGGTTTGTTTTTAAAAAATATGAAGTACGGATGGACGCATAATCTGTAGGAAATCTTAACATGGAAGCTGATAGCATTTTGGTACTTCTTGTAATACCATGTACGATTTTAGTAAAGCTTCGAAGGAATTTAAAGAAAAACTTGTCTGTCATTTCTTCAGCATATTGAGCGGCTCGTTTATCTTGCCAAGTGATAATATTAGAATATAATTTTCCACTCTTCTTATCCCATAAACAAAAGGATGCTCTCTGAGTGGTAATTCCCATACACTCTATATTAGAGGCACTGAGATTCTTATTTTTTATAACTTCCTCAATGGTTTGACGGCTCATTTCCCATATTTGATTGGGATCTTGCTCCACTTGCCCTTCCTTTTCCATAATATATTCCGGTCGGCGTCGCGCTTCTAAAACTATTTTTCCTTCTTTATCAAATAAAAAAGATTTGATGTTTGTAGTCCCTATATCAAGAATAAGAATATATGAAATAATACATAACCTCCTATTGTTTTTTCTCCATTAACTTTTATTATATTACTTTAATTAATTAGTTTACAGAATCTTAAATATATATAACATTAAGATATAATTAACCTTAAAACTATAAAAAGCATTTGGGATTAATCGGAAAATAACCTTACTAACTTCTTCTAAAATATTGTAAATCTGCTCTTATCTAAAAGTACTGAAAATAATTAAAGATACTGAAAATAATTAAAGATACTGAAAATAGATTTTAAAAAATAGAAAAAATAAAAAGAATGATTATAATTTACTCTCAGCTTCTATACTCTCAGCTTCTATACTCTCAGTTTCCATAATTTTGGTTTCTTTGCTCTCCTCTTTTTTGCTTTTATGAGTAATTTGGTGAGTCCACATCGGCTCTAATCCAGAAAACATTAATAAAGCATAAGAGATCATCCCAAAACGCGCAATTAATACTAATGGACCTGGTGCAATTAAGGCGTCTAACGCTGCGGCTCCCACAAAAATGATGAAGCCAATTCCTACATAGAGGAAATTTCTTCTTAAATCTCCACTCGTTTTTCGAGATTTCACTAAGAACCCCACTCCATTAAATAAAAGGGTAGATACCAGAAAGATTGCAATTAAAATAAATGTAGGATGTCCAAATACTATATTTGTATCGATTAATTCTGAACCATTTATAGGGGGATAATTAAATATAAATGTTTCTATAGGATTAACGAATAGAAAGAATTCAAAAAGGATCGCTAATGTTAGATAGATAATTGCTATGGATTTTTTTGCGCGAGGCACTATCAATGTGGCTCCCAAATACATTCCACTCACGATCGCCGGTGCCGTCCACATAAAGCCCAAAACTCCATGAAGTCCATTAAAATTTACTAAATTCTCCCCGGTAAATATCACCAATAAGAAATCCACGGACACTCCTAAATAAAATCCCCCGGTACAAATAATAATAATTCCTGTCAAATAAAGAAGATCCGCGTTCATCTTCTTAGCATGATAAAAATTATGGAAGCCAAAAGCTACACAAAATAAGAGCACTGCTAATGAGGATATGCCAATAATCAAACCCGATACTGATAACATAATTTCACCTCAAATCTCTAATTCTAAGTATTTATTTGAATTCAAATTTCTAGATGAATTTGTGGGTTAAAATCTCTTGTCTAATATTATAAATGTAAATTGGATATATTTCATTAAATTATTTACTGCTTTCATCGATTTTATTATATTCTAAAAACTTGAGGAAGAATGGATTCTAATGCTACTTAAAAAAATATGCAGAAAGGTGGGGTCTCATGCGTGTCTCTCGAAATGAGAGTTGTATTCCACAAATGAGGGAGGTCCTCACGTACTCGAGGTATAACAAATTATTTCAATGCACCTACATTTTGGGTTTCCTTTTTTTTGTCCTTTTTAGGTAGTTTTAATTACGTTTCTTAGGTTTTCTAGTCTTTTAAAGGGGGAGTTTCCATCGATTTAGTAATTTCGATTTCACAGAGTTAAGACTTCACATGCGTTCATTGTATAATTTAACCAGTTTTTAATAAAAAAATTATATGAGTCATATGAGTTTTAATAAAAATGATGATTATATCAAAGTTTTAGAGAAGGGTGCCCCACGAAATTGTGAAAATTACTAGATTAACTGACTTCCTCTTTAATCATCAAGAATGAAAAAAATAAAAAGCGATAAGAATCTTTTTGGAATGTTCATCATAGAACCAATAATTTCTATGAAACTAGCCCTTTCTTTAAAATCAATGAAAATAAGTTTTCTCGGATTATAAATCCTTTGTGACCCGTTTGTTTTGATAGATATCCAGTAAAGCAGGCATAAATATTCTGGACAACTTTTTATAAACTCTCTGATGTTTTTTAATTGGTTCATATTGCTTTTCAAATCTTACCATCTTTTCTACTGCCTCTTCAATAGAATTATAATATTTTGTCGCTAAAGCTCCCAATATTGCGGATCCTAGAGAAGCCCCATCTCTTACCTCTGGAACGGTTATTCTTTTTCCAATTACATCCGCTAAGATCTGTGCCCATAAATCACTATTCATAGCGCCACCATCTGCTTTAATTTCGGAAATAGTTGCTTTTCCCATCGCCAAAAGCATTTGTAAATACATTTGTCCACTTAGGGCGCTTGATTCCATTATGGCTCTAATCATATGGGCTCTTGAATGATTCCATCCTAATCCGTGGATTGTCCCTTTACGGAAAATATACAATGGAAGGATAAGCAATCCATTACTTCCTGGTTCTATTTGTTCTGCCTCTTTTGCCAGCATATCATACACATCAACATCTTTTTCTTGGCTTTCTTTCATTTGTAATTGAGAAAAGTTGTCTTTAAACCATTTCAGAGTAGTACCGGTTCCCGGCATTACACCTTCAATATGCCATTTATCATTTACCATGGCAGGAATCGAAAAAATGGGTATATCTCCTGCAGCCTTAATCGGTTCATCTACCACAAGATCAACAAATGTACCGGTTCCATTTGTAATTTTGACTTGCCCTTCATCAATCACTCCTAAACCTAATGCAGCACATTGTTGATCTCCACCACCTACTATTATTGGAATGTTTGATTGTAAGCCTAATTCCTTCGCTGCGGGGCTCTGTAGTTCACCCACTATCTCTCCCGGAGTTTTAATCTCTGGCCATAGATCAATAGGAAGATCATATAATTCTGCAAGCTCTTCATCCCAATCAAGCGTAGAATGGTTCATTATTCCATAAACACCATTTGTAGGATCAGTAATATAACATCCGCAAAGCTTTTGATAAATGTAAGTTATTGGAAAAGAAATTTTAAAGGCTTTCTTGAACAAATCTTCCTTATTCTTTTTGAGCCATAATAATTTGGGGATAGCTCTTCTCAATCCACCCTCTTCTTCCCATGCCTTTGCATCCATTTCTTCTCGCTCGTCCATCCATGTAAATGCAGGATGCAATACCTTTCCCTCTTTATTTACAATACTCGTTGTTTCTCTGGCAAAAGAACCGCATATTCCGACAATTTCCTGGGGTTTTTCCTTTTTCATAACGATATTACAAGTCTTTTTTATTGCGTTCCACCAAATTTCGGGATCTTGTTCAGAAATACCTACTGGCTGTTTTGGAACGGGATATTCTTGGTAAGCCTTTTTACATATATTCCCTTCTTTATCAAAAATTATGGTTCTTGCTCCCGTTGTGCCCACATCAAATATTAGCAAAGAAATATTTTATTACCTCCGATTATTTTAATCACCTAACAATTTCTAACTTTCACTTTTATATCCATGTGAAAGAAGTATTTAATAATATAGAAAAATGATATCATCCTCTAATATAAACCTTTATATTGTAGTGCTTATTAAATTGTGCAAATACTAAGGTTGAGTTGAAACTATGGTTAAAAAGGAAATTAAACCAGGCACCTATTTATATCCGATGCCCGTAGTGCTAATTGGGGCTAATGTGAGAGAAAAACCTAATTTTATGCCTATAGCATGGGTTAGTATTGTGGAGCATTCACCCCCGATGATTTCAATTTCTGCAAGTAAAAATCATTATACTAATGAAGGTATTAAGAGAAATGGTACTTATAGTGTAAATACCCCTTCAATTGAAATGGTAGAGAGCACGGATTATGCGGGAATTAAATCAGGGAATGATATTGACAAGTCTGATTTGTTTGAAGTGTTTTATGGAGAATTAGAAACAGCTCCCATGATTACTCAAGCACCATTGAATTTAGAATGTGCAGTCATTCATACAGTGGATTTAGATATAAAACATGATATTTTCATTGGAGAGATCAAAAAAGTCTATGCTAATGAAGAAATTATCGAAAATAACATTCCCAACATCGAAAAATTAAATCCCCTTATCTTTTCCATGAATGATAATCATTATTGGCAGATTGGAAAATTAATTGGAAATGCATGGAGTATTGGACGCCAATATAAAAGATGAGGCCCTTTTCATCTCTAATTTTTTCTTAGCTTAAATAATTTTATTTGAATTAATATTTTTTATCATGACCCCTCAAGAACACTCCATCTTTTAAGGTGGAGATGAATTGAGGTCTTTTTTTTTGGAACAAAAAAAATCAGAAAACTATCGCACTTAAACTATTTAAAAAATGATTTCTTCTTTTTAAGTAACAGAAGAACGATTCGAGAACCAAGAATCATTCCTCTGGTGTACCGTAGGGACTACGGGATGTTACGCCTTCGGAGATAATATTAGCCTTCAGGGGCTCTATTCAGAGTTGCTGGAGCTGTTGTCGAGGAACAAGGAACTTCATCTTGCGAAAGATGAATCTCAACCATTCATGATGGAGTAGTTCAATACCTTCTCTAACATAATCCATTTTTCTTGCTAAATTTATGAAAGAGATATGAATTCCATATTACTTTCTAAAGATGTAAATTCATTGTATCTATAGTTTATTTGAATAATACTTAAATAAAAATTTATCATTATTACTCTAACAACTTCATAAATATCTTTAATGATTCAAAATTAATAGAAATTCATTTTCTTTTATTTAAAAGGTGAAAAAATGGGAAGAGAATATGGGATTGCAGGCTTTATCATTGGATTAATTGGTATTGTTTTGACTCTTTTGGATTTGGGAATAGTGTTCTTTACGGATAGATTATTATATGGATATTTCAATATCTTCATTCTCATTCTGACAGGAATTGGGATAATTGTTTCTGCTATTGGAGTTACTGTAGATCTTGCAAAGGGTTTTGGTATTGCTGGTGTGGTAATTTCATTGGTTGGATTTGTCCTAACAATTATTGTGTTATATCTGATCTTTGTTTCTGTATATATTTAATCTCTATTTGGATTCATAAGTGTTTTTATCATCTACTTGCGAACGGGTATTAGCTCCTTGTGCCTATAAATAGAGTTTAAAGAAAATTCCTTGCAATAAAAAATATTGCTTCGGATTATTTAATTTTTTTTTCCTTTTAACAAGGAACTAAGTTTCTCTGCGAGAATGCTGATATCGGTTTTAAGCAATCCTAAACTTTGTGATGTTTCCACTTGATTTACTCTTTTTAATACTTTCCGAGCTCGCCGGATTAAGCGCCGATTAATAAGAGAAAATGTCTTTGTGTCTTTGTCTTTTGAGGTCCCTTTAAATGCTTTGGAAGGTTCTGGATTAAATGGTACTCCATCTCGATCCACAAAAAAA
>SHMU01000173.1 GCA_008080765.1 Promethearchaeota archaeon
GATGAAATTTCCACTGCAAAAGCTTTAAGAAATACCTTCTTAAAAAACTAATGGAAAGTTATTTTTGAACAAACCCTTAACTCAAATTAAGAAAATTGTTAACTTAGGTAGTTAAGTTAAGTATTAACTAAAGTTAAGAGAAATATTAACTCCCCCAATAGTGAGGAAAAATGAATAATATTGCCATTGTAAACCTTAATCTAACTTTAAACCCATTACCAGAAAGCCTTATTATATCTACTTTCACAAGAGGAATCGCAAAATACCATCTATTTTCAAGCCATTCAAACCCAACTCCACAAATCCAAGCATCAAATATCGCAAGTTCTAACAAAATTAGAAGAGAATAATGTAATTCGGAGAGAAGATACACGCCCTCTACCAATCTACATTAACACTCTTGGAAAGGAATTTATTACGAATGAATGCATTATTCTGATGAATAGGTATTTTTACTCTAAGTTAAAAGAGAACTAAATATCTTGCCAACTTTCAAAAAAAAGCTTGGAGAAACATGCAAACCCAGAACAAAAAGTTACCTCTCAACCACGGTAAAAGCCTCAGAAACCAAACTTTTAAACGCCTTAGCCAAAATGGTCGAGAAAGTATCGATTAAGATAAAAGAAGATATATTCAGCTAATTAGAAGAGATTGAATCCTATATTTCCCATCCACATTTGCAGAAGTAACCGATAACATCACAGAAATAATTAACTTTTACCATTAAGAATTAAGTAAGACCATCAAAAAGCTTACATCTTCCTAAAATCACTCCATTTCCACTGAGTAATCCTAAGAGCAAAAAACCTTAGCTTTTCTTAGTTATTATAAGAAATAAAAACCCTTATTCTCTTTAATCTGTATTGTTATTATTAACCTCCATTTTTTCACTCTATTGCAACAATTTTCCAATCTCCTTTTTTCTCAGATAAACACTTCAAAATTACTAAGTAAAAATAATCGGATAAATGTGAGATTGAAAGCCCTAATACTTAAAAACTTATTTCTTGAAGTATTTAAAATCTACAGAATCGAAAGAAATTCAGTAAATCAATGTATTATATTAATTAAAAAGCGAGTATAATTTATTTAATAAATAATCAATAATAAAAAATAAATATTCAAAACCGATATAAAAAAATGAGCGATAATAAACCTTTTTTAATCAAAGTGAGTCGATACCATCCCATTTTCTTAAATCACACCAATAAATTCTTTACTATAGACGACGAGAACAATAAGCAACTATTCGATAAATGGGCAGTCCCAAATGACACCATTATTTGCGACGGCTGAGAAACCCTCATTACCAGCTCAGAAACTTTTTTATTCTGTTATGAGAGAGATGGCATAATCTATGCCAATAGATGCGAATGTGATAACTGCATTTCAAAGTATTATAGCGATCTGGAGGTAATCGACGAGACCGACAATAACACCAAAAAAGAGATGATTAACATGCTTACCTAACGGGAGAGAAATTTTGCCTTCAATTTTTTCTCTACCAAGACTGGTAACCAAGAGATTGATCGCCTTAATTACGTGAAAGATTAAATGCTCCATCAATATCCCCACGCCAAACAACTCAGTTTTTTTTTTACTTTTTTTTATAATATTAAACAATTGGTTGAATCATTGGGTTAAAATAGTCTAAGTTACTTCCTCTTCTTCTGGAAGTGAGGCCATTAGAGAAATCACCGTTAATTTCATTCGTAGCATTTCAAGTACTTCCTCCCATAATTTCTTACATTGATCTGATTCTCCAGAAAGACCACAATTGCTTATTAATTCGTTATATTTTTCTTCCAATTTCCCTTCTAATTGATCTTGGCTACTCAATGAAATATCTTGAGTTTCTAACCATTTATCTACTTGTTTTTTGATTTGGATCTCTTCTTCGCTATTTAACACATAACTAACTTCAATTTCTTCGTATTCTTCAATTTTCTCGACATATTGGTTATCCTCATACATTGGTTTAATAAGAAGACCAAGATTAATAATAAGTGGCCCAAGTTGTAATTTTCCAAGAGATTCCGTTAAAAGACTGAGTACTTTTTCTTGTTGAGAAATTTTAGAATAGGTAATATACTCTTGGATAAACCGCATCAAGGAATTTCTTATTAAAAGTTCCTCGAAGTCATCTAATGATTGTGTTTGGAATTCTAAGGTTTTCTTAAGCGTAACAAATACAGATTTCATAAACGGTTTAATATCTTTAAACATAGCAAAATGTTGAATAAACCGGTACATATTATCTAGCATATCTTGTTTAAAATCTTCTGTATTATCCCTTTCTTCAAATATGGCTTCCAATTCTGTGTTATCCTCTGGGATAGATAAGAACTCTTTGATCTTGTTACATGATTGTTGAATACTGTCTGACATATCTACATTAAATAAAATGATGAATAGGTTTTTTAAATTTTTCTTTTCGATAGTAATTTGTTTCTATATCTATAAATAATTTTTGCCTTGATTAGATCTGATGTTAAAACAGGGCAGGTGTTAGCGCTTTTGACCCATGCAATTTGGCTAGGAATAATAACCACCCCGCCTTTAAGGATGAAATTGGCACTAAATCTAAAGCAGATACTCCCGATAATCTAAAGAGTGCTGTAGCAGTTTCTGCGAGATTATTACAGTTATGAGAATAATACACATTTTTTTTACCGAATTCCTCTCGTAATTCCTCACCTACTTCATCGATTGCACAAAAACCCGCCACTAATCCTTTAGTAAACCCTTCGGTTCTTAATTTATCGGCTAAATTCTTATCATGCCCCTTTCCCATTATAATAAAAAATCCGCCCTCAAACTTATCTTCGAAATCGTATGCCAATACTTGTAATAAGGCTAATGGGTTATTCTGACACCCCTCTCGACATAAGAGTTCTTTTCCTTTAACTATTTTCACATCTTCGGGAAACTTTTGAAGAAGATCCCACTCGTATTTCTTTGTGAATTTACTTAAATCCTTACCAATGACCTCTATTTTGTTTAGATCAGCCTCCCCTAAACCTCTCTGATGAGCAATCTTTAGGTGGGGAACTTCGTCTAAAGTTAACCCGAAAACTCGTGCACCCACTACATCCACTGATAATGTATCCCTTCCTCCAATTAAAAGATTAAAAGGAATTAAAAGCTCATCTTCGAAAGCTGTTGGAGGGTAATGACCGTGTATGGTCCCTCCTTCTGTTCCGTCAATTATTGTTAAATCAGGTCTAATATATTCATAAATATCCACCAGTTTAGAATGCAAATTATAATTATGATCTTTTCCTCTGTCGGCGTGTTGGGGAAAGCCCCATTGATTTTTAATGCCGAGCGTGACCACTGCCATTGAATGTGTTTTTAATTTTGGTAAATCAATATAAGTCATACTTTCCCGATTTTCCATGATGTCTACCAGAGTTTTCGGTAGTCGTACTTCTTTAAGAATATAGCCTTTTGGGTCATTATGTATAGACAATTTGCCTTTAAATTCAAACGTTTTGGTCTTTTGTTCATCCAAATATAGCGGAATAGCGCCTGTCTTTTTGCAGACTTCTTTATATCCCGTAATTTCGAACACTAATCTAGTCGCATTGGATTGTGTTGAGTTTTCCATTACATAGACTTTCTCTGCTCCATTTTCATTTAAGTATTCAATAACAGCTTCGAGAACTTGCGGTGAAGTATGACAATGTGGTTTGAAATCAATTCCATTTGGTTTAATATATACTTCTTTAGAAGATTTTATTATAGTTCCCGTTTGTTGTTCTATGTTAGATAATAGTTTATATATTGCTTTCTTTATTCCTTGTGTTGTATCCGAAATAAATACTTTTGACATTTTTCTTTCCTTCCTCTCCATTTTCAATAGGATAATTGTAAACTAAATTAATTGTAATACCATAAACAGCAACCTATCTCTTTCAATCTAACATTATTTACTATACTTAATATTTTTATCTCTTTCTTTTGAAAACAAATTATTGTTAATAATTTGCCTTTAAGAACATCCTTTGGTTAGTTTTTTTGTTATGTTAATTGAAATCCTAAAGAATTATTTATTTATATTTTATAAAAGGAATATTGTTATTTTCGATATGTTTTTATTCGATATATAATTAGTAAATTATAGAAAAATAGAAATTAATTTCAATTCATTAGATTTATTACTCTTTTTAAGCCTATGAATGATAATATTGACCAAACAGCAGAAAAATTAGGGGAACAAATGAAAAAAGGATTTGTTAGCCATTTAATACTTCTTGTATTAAATAATAACCCCTCACATGGATATAAAATCATCCAGCAGATTGAAACTCGCACGTTAGGCATGTGGAACCCCTCTACCTCGACAATTTATCATGTTTTGGAATCATTAGAAGAAAAAGATCTCATAGAATGTATCCAAGAGCAGTCTGAAGGGAGACAGAAAAAAGTATATGCAATTACAGAAAAGGGAAAGAACGCCTTGAAAATGCTCATAAATATCTACAAAAATATGCAAGAAAGTATGAAACGGATGATACTTTCAAGTATTAGAATAACTGAAGAGATAGATGAGAAAAAAGTGGAATGCTTCTTACCCCATGATCTTCATTTATTAAATATGAAAGAAATTGGTTCCGTAGATAAACAATTAAAATCTTTAAAGATTAAAAGAATATTAATCAGCCAACGCTTAAAACAGCTAAAAAGAGCAATAAAAATGATTGACATTGAAATTGAGAGATTATCAATACAATTACAGAAACAAGAGAGAAAATAAAACAAAAATGACCGAAAATATTGTTGAAGTCAAAAATCTGACAAAAATTTATGATGAAGGAGATGTACTTGCAGTAGATGATATAAGCTTGACTCTTAAAAAAGGTGAGATTTTTGCATTACTAGGTCCCAATGGAGCGGGAAAAACAACTACAATTTCTATGCTTGCCACCCTATTAAAACCCACAAAAGGCACTGCTACAGTAAATTCATACAATATTGACGAAGATCCCGATAAGGTGAGAAAGAGTATCGGCGTTGTGTTCCAAGAACCTTCCTTAGATGGTGATATGAAAGCTGAAGAGAATTTAGAACTTCATGCAATTTTATATGGGATGTCTAAAAGCGAGCGAAGAGAGAAGATAAAGGAAGTGCTAAAACTAGTGAATTTAGATGATAAAGCAGAGATGTATACAAAGAATTACTCCGGCGGTATGAAACGACGCTTAGAAATTGCCCGAGGACTTATCCATAATCCTCAAATGCTTTTCTTAGATGAACCTACGCTGGGCTTAGATCCACAAACTCGTCGAAAAATCTGGGAAAAAATTAAGCAATTAAACGAGGAGCTTAAAATGACCATTTTAATAACTACACATTACATGGAAGAAGCGGATGTGCTTGCAGATAGGATTTGTATCATGGATCATGGTAAAATCATTGCATTAGATACATCCGAAAATTTAAAACATCAATTATCTGGCGATATTATAGAGATTGAATTAGAAAATGTGCACAATTTATCTATGATTCCTCAATTAATTTCCCAATTAAAAGAAATTAAAGGCATAAAAGATGTAAAAATCGGAGCTAAAGGCGATCAAGGAGTAGCCGATATGACGATGAATTTACCCGCGGGAATGAAAAATATGAATCCCCAAATGATGCAAATGATACAGCAGCAAATGAAAGAAATTATGACTGATGCTAAGAAGTTCGTGAGAGCAACAAAAAAGTTTCCAATGGCAAGTAATTTCTTTTCAAGAGCACCTCTTGAGGCGAAAGAAAGGGTTGCCAATTTATTTAAAGGAAACAAAGACTTACTCGAAGAATTACCAAAAAATATGAAAGAAACAATTCTTAAAATACAATCCGGGGAATATGAAGAGAAACAGAAAAATGAAAACCCTCTGCTAACTATTTCTTGTGAAAATGGTGCAAAGCAAATTACTGAAATTATCCAAAAGATCAGTAATTCTGATAATTTAAATATCAAATCTGTTCAGATGCATAATCCTACCTTAGAAGATGTGTTTCTCTTCTACACAGGAAGGGAAATTCGTGAGGAATCATCCAATAATACAGAAGATGTTAAAAAACTAATTCAAATGAGACAGTTGAGGCAAAATAAATGAGCAGAAAAGTAAGTAGTTATGTAAAAATTGAAGGTCGCATGAGATGGGAAGCGATTTGGGTGTTATCTAAACGTGAACTACTAGCCTTTGTAAGAAACAAAACCAGAATCATCTCATCAATAGCTCAAGCCCTTTTATTCCTCTTTGTGTTTAGTGGGGGCTTCTTTTCTATTGACATTTCAATCGATGGAGTTGATGTGAGTCCGATGGCATTTGTCGCAAGTGGGATAATTGCGATGGCAATTCTTTTCAGTGGAGTTTTTGGAGGCTTAGGGATTATTAGAGATAGGATGTTTGGATTTATGCGAGAGCTTCTTGTAGCTCCTATAAGTCGAAGAACTCTAATGACGGGGAAAACATTAGGTGTAGCACTTCAAAGTCTTCTTCAGTGTTTAATAATGGCTGTAATTAGCGTAGCTATGGGCTTTTTTGGCTATGATCCTAGCTTAATTTGGCGTATAATATTATTGATGCCTATTGCTCTGCTTTTTAGCTTAGGAGTTGTTGGAATTGGATTAACTATCAGTACCCGCTTGACAGACTTCCAGAGCTTCGGACTGATCCAAACCTTCTTGATAATGCCTATGTTCTGGCTTTCTGGAGCACTTTTTGCCTTTAATAGCGTACCAGAAATCATGCAAATAATAATGATGTTTAATCCCATTTCTTATGGTGTTGACATCTTCAGATATGTGATCTTAGGAGTATCTTTCTTTCCATTATGGGTGAATTTGCTTGTTTTATCCGCATTTGCTGCTATATTAATCCTTATTGGAGCCAATTCCTTTTCAAATATGCAAATTAGTTAACTTTTTTAAACTTTTTCTTCTTTATTTCTTTCCTTTTACTTTTTTTACTACTTATGCTTGGTAAATGATTATTTTTGACTAATCCTTTTTAATTTAAGTATCTAATTACTTATTTATGGTATATCAAAAACTAAATGAGTATGATGTTACCTTAGAAACTTTTCATTCTCTCAATTCAAAACTAAAACGATTTAAAGATAAAATCAACTCAAAGAAGTGCTTTTTAGGTTTTGATGGGTACATAGATTCGCTCTATTCTTTAGTTAAATCTCGAACAAGTCTAAATAAATGGAAACGGATGGAAAACTTGAGTACATTTGGAAATTATATTTCCAATATTGCCGGAAGTTCGGGTAATATCGAAAGAATTTTAAAAAGGAAAACTTCAGGGGGTTTTGCTGTAAATACATCAAAGGCTCTTAGTGCTCTTGATGTTAAAATAAATCTTGTTGCAGCTATGGGGTTTCCAAAGATAAAAGAAGTTTTCAGACCATTGCTTTCGAACAAAACAATTAATTTTATAAGTTTCTCGAATCCTGGTGAAACGGTGGGACTGGAATTTGATGATGGAAAATTATTATTACCGGATTTTTCTAATATCATGAATATTAGTTGGCGCTTACTTATGAAACGAGTTGGGACTGAGAACTTAATTTCTTTTATATATGATTCTGAATTAATGGGTTTCGGCCATTGGGCGCCACTCCCTCATATGGATGATATTTGGCAACACTTATTAGATGATATATTTCCCAGTATTGAAAATCTAAACCATAAATTATTTTTTGTTGATTTAGCAGATATTAAAAAAAGATCTGCTGAAAATATCCTAACAATGCTGAAATTACTCAGAAAAATCAATGATCAAATCCCAGTACTCTTAAGTCTTAACGATCAAGAAGCAATTGATATTACTAAGGCTTTAAATAGAGTAAAATGGATTAATTCAACAGATAATGAATATAAGGATTTTACTGATACAGGTAAAAAGATCAACCAAGAAATTAATCTTTCTTATTTAGTAATCCACTCTCCCCATTTTGCAACCATATCTCTTCAAGATGGAAACCATTATTGGATTACAGAAGGATTCACTTCTCAGCCTAAATATACAACCGGCGCGGGAGAGTATTTTCATTCGGGTGCTACAATCGCTCTTAGTTGCGGGATGTCTCCCGCAGAATCTTTACTGTTTGGAAATGCATTAACCGCCATCTTTGTACGTTCGGGAAAAGCTCCTGATTTTACTCAATTAGTTCAGTTTATCATGAATTATATGAAATATATCGAAAAAGACCTTTCAAAATTCCCTCTTTAATTGTATTAGAAATAATCATCTTTCAGCCTTTCTTGAATTAATATGATTCACTTTATCTTTTTTCGATTTTTTTGATTTTGATTGGTTAAATCGTATAGTCTTAAATATGAAATATGATTACTAAATATTGTTTAAGAAATAACATTAAAAACAAAATTTAATAAGAGAAATGTTTTCTCTAATTGGATTGCTAAATAGTCTCACAGGCTCAGGTGTGGTCATATTTGGCTGTGTTTTTGGATCATTAGTTATTTTTCAGTCGTATAGAAAAGAAATAAAATATCTATTTTAGTAAGTACTAAGTTTTTTGATCCCTTGGTGTCTTAAAAGCTTTCTTGATCTCGTGAAAAATCTATGAGAATGAATT
>SHMU01000174.1 GCA_008080765.1 Promethearchaeota archaeon
CTTTCTCTACTAGTGTATAGTATGCGAGGTATTTAAAAGGAGGGGGTCCGTTACTTTAGTGCTGTATAATGCGGAAAATCTCACCCACACGATAAACCATGGAGATGCTCTGCGAAATTCATCCCCTCCATGAATGGAGGGGACTTCTTTCGCAATTAGTTAAAAGAGTTATTCCTTATTTTTCAAATCTTTTGATTCCACTGCAAAAAATTCTGTATAGCGATTACAATTTACACAATAATATCTGCCGGCTTTTTCTTGTTCGAGAGACAAACCACATTCTTCACATATAACTATCATAATAATCTTAGATAATAATGTGCCTTTTATGTTAATAAATCTTATGCGCCCGTTCTCATTTAAAAACGTCTTTAGATAGCAATAAAAAAAGATACAAAAAAAATAAAAAGGAGAGCAAATCCCTTAGCTCTGCGCTAGAGCAGTCAACAAACATCTCAGCTTTACATATTTGCCTCATTCTAAAGGGACTTTCTTATATAAGTTTCAACTTTTTCTAATAATAAAGGAATAGAGGGTCTATCTTCACGTGTGCCAATATATTTCCATACAATTCGTAACTTCTTATCTATTAAGAATGTTGAAGGAATTGCAAGTTTTGTTTTCAAATACACAATATCAATCGGTCTTCCAAAAGTATATACATTGAATTGTTTGGCTATGGTTGCTCCTCTGTCTGAAATCACGGTAAATTTATACCCATATTGATTGGATAATTCTTTCATATGATTTACGCTGTCTGTGGAAATTGCAATAAATTTAATGTTCCGCTTATTAAATTCATCTATATTATTGTTTATTCTTTCTAAATGTTCCTTACAAGGCTCTCAAAACGCTCCACGAAAGAAATCAATTAAAATTCCATCATAATTAGTGAGTAGATCACTAACTCGTATTGTTTCTCCAAAAACTTCACGAAATTCATCCAAGGGAATCTTTGACCCGATTAATAATCCTTTTTTATTATCAGATTCATTTACAGAGGTCATTTATTATGGTATTAAAGATGGAAATAAAATAATTTTGGTAATAAAAAATAAAATAGAATTTAAACCTCTTTTAAGAAATATTATTTAATTGAGCTACCACTTCTTAGAAGGTATGGATTCATTCTTCAGCGAAAAGTGTGTATTGTAGGGTAGGCGTCTTATATTCTCTCCAGGCGATTTCCATCTCGCATGCCGTAATCCCTACGATTGAATGACTACTAGATATTGGGGTTCTAAGCTCTCCTCATCATCGATAAGAAAAGCGCCTTGCTTTTAAAACCTATAAGCTGGGATGAGTCAGTATAATTGTGAGGAGGCAAATCATCATTACCCTAGAGAAATGATGCTTTCTCGCATACTAAGGGTAAAATAGATTTCTTACAGGTGGCTATTTTCTAATTCACCAAAATTGAAAAGGCTAACTACTATATTTTAGATATCAGAAAAAACCTTTCTTTAGAGCGTTCAATAATTAATTTATTTTTCAATTTTTATTTCATTAGCTTCCAAAAATTTAGGAAATAAATGAAATTTTAAAGTAATGACGAAAATGCAACATTAATAATAATAATTCAATCTCAAAAGATAATTAAAAGGGATAAAATATAAAACCCATCCAATAATGGGACCGAAAGTGCTTAAAATAATACCTAAAATTGCGAATAATCCACCTATCTTCGCTAGCCGTTTAGTAGGCTGACTTTTCATTACTTTTAGCTTTATAATTTTTGCAATTATTCCCAAAACAATTCCCGCTAAACCAAATAAAACACAACAGATTCCTACTATACATGCACTCATTTTTATGCTCTCTTCTAGACTATAATAAACCACATCAGAAAGAAAGGAATAGTATTCCTCAAAATCTAACTTAATAATAGAAAAATAAACCCAGTTCATTTCAACTTGAATAGAAGAAACTGTAAAAAAAATAAAGGGAATACCACTAATAAAGGACAAAAGGGCTAATAAAAGGGAAATTGTGCCCAAAATAAAAATCCTCTTTGAATACTTAACATTCTTCGCTGTTTGGGTGTTTAAAATCTCATAAGAGGAATATGGGGTTGAATAAAAGATATTTGATTTAGTTGGTGAAGAGCTTGTTCTGATAAGATCCTTGGAAGCTTTTTCTTGTACATTTGTGCCACAGTGCTGACAAACTTGTTGATTTGACGGATCTAGTCTGTTCCCGCAATAAGGACAATTCATGTTCTTCTCAAATACTTTATTTAAATAGATTTCTCGCAGATAACAAAGATTTTAATATGTTTTTCTTTCGTATACTTTGAGTCATAGAAAAACAGAATATATATAAAACATATTAAAAATAAAAATTTAAAACTTTTTAGAAATATCCACTTGAGAGATTTAGTATTGTAACATAAAAGGGCGTTGTAAAGATAAGGATACTTATAATTGGAGTCAGAATATTAAAGATAATTCCCAAAATAGCGAATACTCCTCCCGCTGTAGTGAGACCATTTTTTGATTCTTCACGTACAGCAGTCCTTCTAACTCTCCGGGATACAATTCCTAACACAAAACCTGCGATAGAAAAAAGGATTACCATGATTCCAATTATATATCCCAAGCCCATTAATCCCTCATCGAATACATACCTGCCGGATGGGATGAAATATGGAAAACCGATCAATAACGAAAAAATATCAATTTCAAAATGTATAGAGTTTCTTAAGGCTAAATAGAGCAAGCCGCCGCTGGTAATTGAAATCAAAAATAAACAAAAGGAAACCATGGCAAGTATGAAGCATCTTTTGGAATACTTTTTAGAATCCTTCTCTTCGAAATCAACAGAAGGTACTCTTTTGGAAGGGGCAGAAGTTTGAGTGCTATGGGTAGGCTGCGAAACGTAAGGATTAGAAGTTGAAGGAGGCAGTGATTGTTCAGCAGATACACTTTTTAACGACGCACCACAATATTGGCAAAACTTTTGATTGGGAGAGCTTTGTGCTCCACAATTAGGGCAATTCATTTTATTTTTATACCTACTAGGTTAATAAAATTAATAGTTAAATTAGATTTCTACAATCTAAAATATCGTAATAAATGATTATATAAATATAAGAGAAAATTAAATAAAAACATTATTGACTATAAGGCGTCACTTATCTTCCTCAAGCTCTAGTAAGCGTTTCATAATGGCTTCTCTATGTGCGAATAACTTTTCAAAGGATGCTAAACGCATCGCTGACTCACTTAGCTTTTTCAATCCCAAAGAGGAGCATTCTAATACATCAATCACTTTCAAAAAATCATATGCATTAAGACCCGAATAGGTTTTTGCATAACCTCCCGTAGGAAGGACATGATTAGTACCTGCGGAATAATCCCCTAATGGAACAGGGGTATTCTCCCCCAAAAAAATAGCTCCCGCATTATTAATACCTTCTAAAAGACTACGAGGGTTTTGAGTAAGTATTTCCAAATGCTCGGGGGCAATCATATTACTAAGACTAATACATTCTTGGAGGGAATTGCATTTAATAAGTAACGTATTACGCAAGGCGAGTTGAATAATTTCCTTTCTTTGAGCGTTTACTATGAAATTATCTATATTTTGTTGGATATTTCTAATTAATTCACTGGAGGTAGTAGCAATGATGCCCACATTATCAGGATCATGTTCTATTTGTGAAATGAAATCAAGAAGCACTTTTTTATAGTCAGCAGAATTGTCAGCAATAATCAAAATTTCCGAAGGTCCCGCAGGATTATCAATTGCAATAATATAAGAGAGTAATTGTTTTGCCGCATTTACCCATTTATTGCCCGGACCTACTACTTTAAGCACTTTTGGAATTGTCTCTGTGCCAAAGGCCATCGCTGCAATTGCTTGAACACCTCCTACCTTGAAAATCTTGGTGATATCAAATTCTCGAGCAGCTACTAAGATTTCGGGAGCAATTCGTCCATTTTTCTGAGGTGGTGAGCAGATTATGCATTCTTTGACTCCGGCAACATACGCGGGAGCGGCGGTCATGAGCACAGTACTTGGATAAATTGCTCTTCCTCCAGGAACATAAATTCCCACAGATTCAATGGGTCTAAATATTTGTCCCGCAGTAACACCTTCAATAATCTTTACTGACCAATCCTTTCGCAATTGAGCTTGATGAAATTTAATTAAATTCTTTTTTGCAAATTGTAAGGCATGTAATAAATTCTTATCAATTACTTCATACGATTCTTCTATCTCAGCTTCCTCTACTTGAATCTGATTTAATTCAATTGAAACTGCATCAAATTGTTCTGTATATTGTTGAATTGCAATATCTCCCTCGGTTTTAACGGAATTAATGATTTCTAACACATTATCTTTAATATCTTCCAAGCTTGAGACATTTCGGGGTATAAATTCATGTAGATTTTGTTCATTTATATCCGCAAAAACGATTTGTCGTATTCCTTGTTTACCCACGCTCATCACGCATTCTTATTTAATCTTTTCTAAAGGAAGGATTTGTCGAGGCTCATGAACCACTAATCCTTGGGCATATTTTCTAAGAGAAGGAATTAAGGTGATAAATTCTTCTTTTTTGATTATGGTATTGATGGCATACCATCCATCAGTATCTTCTCCAGCCAGCTTAGAGATTGTAGGTCGTTTGAGAGCGGGTAATTCTTGTAATACTTTTGAAAGGTTTTCTTCCTTTACATTCATAAATATATGCAGCTTTTTAGAGGCTTCAATTACCCCCATTAAGAGCACTTTTATATCCTTTATTTTTTCCCGCTTCCATTCATCTTTGAGTGCATGCTTATTTGCAATAAGAACGGCGGTGGAAGTATCTATAGTTTCTACAATCTTCAAATTATTTGCCCGCAAGGTTGAACCGGTTTGAGTATTATCAATTATAGCATCCACTTCTTCCGGAGGCTTTGCTTCTGTTGCTCCGAATGAAAGAAAGATCTTTACTTTCTCATTGTCTCCCCAATTTTTCCAGGGAGTAATTACAATTGGTTCTTTATCCCCGTATAGTTTTTGATATGTAGGATTTGTCTTGAGATAATTTAATGATAAGGTAAGATATTCGGTTGAAATTCGAAAAGTTTTTCCTCTGGAATGAAAGTCTTGCAAAATTTCGTCAAGGGAATTAATTTCTTCCCAAGTATTTGGAATACAGAATACAATTTTCACGCCTCCCGTTTCTAAATCCATTACTACTTCTACATCAGCATCAGTTTCTTTGACCCAATCAATCCCACTGATCCCTAAATCAAATTCATCAGCTCCAATCAAATAATTTGGAATTTCTTGAGGACGCAATAATTTGATTTGAATTTCGGAGTCGTTAATGGTTGGTCTATAATCTCTACTTGATGAAAATCTTAATCTTAAGCCGGCTTGGTTAAAAAGGGAAGAAATATCGTCTTGTAAACTCCCTTTTGGAATCGTTAATTTTAACACTTTATTGGTTTCATTCATGGTCTGTTGATTCTTTATTTTCTATTATATTACATTCAAATTTTTAGTTCCCATCTTATATTATGAATCAAGTAATTGAAACTTTTTGGTTGTTGATTTGCAATAAATATGGGTAAATTCATTGTAAATTCCTTGTTAATAGTGATCTGGATCTCTCTTTTTTCAAATTAAAAATGATAAAAGATAAATTCAAACCATATTACTTCTATCTATCATAACTTCAACTTTTTACACTACTATAAAAATATATGATGAAAAGTGAGCTCATTAGATATTAATCCCTTTAAATCGGCTAAAAAGAAACTCAATATTGCGGCAGAGGAAATCAATCTCGATCAAAATATTGTCAATTATCTCTCTCGTGTAGAGAGAGCATTGTTGGTATCCGTTCCAATTAAAAGAGATAATGGCGATTTAGAGATCTTCCAAGGGTATAGAGTGCATCATTCTACAATACGTGGTCCGGCAAAAGGAGGAATCAGATATTCTCCTGAAGTGACCTTAGATGAAGTGAAAGCATTGGCATTCTTAATGACCTTTAAAACGAGTTTATTAGAATTGCCGCTGGGAGGATCTAAGGGAGGGATTCGAGTAGATACAAAAAGCCTTTCAATTAATGAATTAGAGAGATTAACTCGACGATATACGGCAGAGATCATTAATATGATTGGTCCTGATATCGATATACCGGCACCAGATATGGGTACGGATGCACAAACGATGGCGTGGATAATGGACACCTACTCTATGCAGAAGGGAAGAACAATTCCTGGAGTAGTAACGGGAAAGCCAATTGAAATAGGAGGATCTGTAGGAAGATCTGGAGCAACGGGAACGGGAATGTTTTATATATTAAAGGCAATGTGCAATAAATTAGACTATCGCCTCAAAAATATGAGTGCGGTAATACAAGGATTCGGCAAAGTGGGGAGTATCATCGCAAAACATCTTTATGATCATGGAGTAAAAATTATAGGTATAATGGAATCAACTGGTGGAATTTATTCATCCAATGGCTTAAATATTGAAGCATTAAGGAAATGGAAAGCTCAAAATAACGAATTGAAAGATTATAAAGAAAATTCCATCAAGCAAATTACTAATGAAGATCTCTTTGCGACTCCTTGCGATATTGTTGTTCCTGCTGCCACTGAAAATCAAATAAATAGCTCAAATGCTGCCGATCTCGATTGTAAACTCATATTGGAAGGAGCTAATAGCCCTACAACATCTAAAGCTGATAAAATATTAGAAGAGAAAGATATCATTGCTATACCGGATATACTTGCAAATTCTGGAGGGGTTTGCGTGTCTTATTTTGAATATGTGCAAGATATCAACGCCTATTTTTGGAATTTGGAAAGAATAAATAATGAGATGAGAAATATCTTACTAAAAGCATTCCATGAGGTATATACCTTAGCTGCTGAAAGAGAGCTTTCGCTTAGAACTGCTGCATATGTAATAGCAGTATCTCGAATAGCGAAAGCAATAGAATTAAGGGGTCTTTTCCCTTAAGTTTCAATTTTCTATAGGATTATATTCAAGAGTTAAGAAAAAGTAAAAGAAAAAGTAAAAGAAAAAGTAAAAGAAAAAGTAAAAGAAAAAGTAAAAGAAAAAGTAAAAGAAAAGGATTTGAATATAACCTTGTAGATAGTTCAAAACCAACGTATCACGCCATATACAACGCTGATTGCTCCAATCACATTAAATATGATGGCAAAAATTCCTAAAACAAGACCCGCCTGTTCATAATTATTTATTGGTTCTGTGCGCTCTACAGTCTTTTTTATACCTATTGAAATTACACCCAGAGCAAACCCTGTAATATGTAACACTATTATTATCGACACTTTCACAAGAAACATGACTGCTGGACCTGCAAAATAAAAAACGGATATTGATCCAAAGGTAAAAGTGAACAATGATGTCAAAAAAGCAATAAACGCAATAGCAAAACATATTTTAGAAAAGTTCCCGGGCTCTCCTTTCTTTCTTCGTAAAGATTGAAAGGGAACACTATAATATGATTGGGGTGTTCTTGTGTTAGGAGTAGATCTTGCCGGATATACTGGGCGAGGAACATACCCCGCAGAATAGTTTCTCGTAAATGTTGGAGTATTTGTATTAACAGGAGCTTGGGGCTCTTCGGAACCAAGTTGTAACTTTGCTCCGCAATATTGACAGAAATTTTGGTATTCAGTCTCTACTTTCTTGCCACAATTGGGACAAAACATTTTTTTCACATCTATTTTATTTTTATGGATTAATTATGTTATCAATTCAAAAAAATGGATAATATGACGAAGCAAAAGTAGGCTGTCTAAACAATATAAAGCCTATTACACCGCTCACAAAAGCTAAAATTATTCCTAACACTGCAAAAATACCTCCAATGGATTTCAATGAGCTCTCCGGCTCGTGATAGACTGCATTTCTTCGTAGGCGTCTAGAAATGATTCCTAAAATGAAGGCGCAAATTCCGAACAGAATAAAGGTAATACCAAAACCCGTCGCTGCAGCACTTAATCTGGGATCAATTACGGTAATAGAAGGTGAGAGCATGAATAGAAACGGATTAAAAAGCAAAGCAAAATAATTTATTTCGCTATGAATAGATTCCCGCACTTCATATATTAATGGAACTCCTACAAGTATTGCGATAATTGGTAAAATATATGCAATTATACCAAGTAGCGCGCTTATCTTCGTATAATTTAAAGTCTTCTGAGTAGAGGGAGTTTCTTCTTGTTGTCCTTGCTTAGCACTCCTGATATAACTTGTACTACGTGCATTTTCGACATTTTCGGATATAGGTTCGGTATTTGCGGTTAATCTTGCCCCGCACTGCTGACAAAAAACATTTTCAGAAGAATTATTGCTGCCACAATTATTACATAACATTTTATTGTATAAATTAATTATTTTATAGTTTTATTAGCAATAAAATTTTTAAAGTCTAAAATTTTTGTTCCTACTTGTTAAATAAGATTTTTTTGATTATAAAAGTTTTTATTCGTTAAAGATTAGAAAAATAAATGGTTGAAGCCTCCCCGCCCTAAAGGACGGGGATTCCCACGAGTCCACTAAGCATTAGCTGGCGGGCATATCTTAGGGCTGT
>SHMU01000175.1 GCA_008080765.1 Promethearchaeota archaeon
TTTTAAAGTTAACCTCTTTTGCAATCCATTTTTCAAAGTAAACCTAAACGCTTCCCGTATGAATACTTCAAGATAAGCATAGAAGTTCACCGGTGAAGGAACCTTAGGCTTTTTTAGGCCTTGCAAGTCGACAGTACCGCGGGGCTCATTCAATGTGGAAAAAACGAAAGAGCTCTACATTGATGAGACCATAGATAAAACCTCTAAATCTGTTGGTCCGGATGCCGCGAGCTTGCTGGGACTGGCAATTATAAGTTGTCTAAGTGCAAGTTTTTTATTCTGTTTAGAGAAAAGAAAACTTACCCTTGATGACTTAGAGGCTCATGCTGACATATCTTTTTTTAAAAATGAGAAAGGATATATCAGAATAAAACGAATTGATGTCAAAATCGTTCCCACAACCGAGAATCCAGATGTGTTAAGAAGAGTCAAGCAATGCATTAGAGAGATGCGCGACGGAGATATGTATTTTGAAGAAACATGCATCATAACACCTTCCGTAAAGGAAGGTATTGCAATTAGCGTGGATGTAGATATTTAAAGTATACACCAATACAATAATAGTTTTAGGTTATATATAATTTAATTAATTTTTTTGGTTTTTTGAAGAAATCCTCTTTACTCGAATTATTTCGGTTAATCCAATTCTTAACTAGCATACAACTAACAAAGGAAAGAATTTATTAAGCAATATTATTAAATTCTTTAATTTTATTTTTCCTAGAACCATCAGTCAAGAATTACATTATCAGAGAATAAAAAATAGAGAATAATTTTAGAAAATTCAATTGATTAAAGAAAAAGGAATAAAAAAAAAATTTAAAGGATTACATTTACAGTATTTGATTATTAATTTTATTGCGAAATTGCTGAACTTGGGGCGTTCTATTCGGAGTACTTCCACCTCGTTTAGAAACTAAATAAAACTGAACCGCTTTTTTCTCATGGATGAGCGTTATCCCTCGCCACTTTTCATTATTATTTGAATTAAATTCCACTACATCTCCCAATCCTACACCTTTTCGTACAGATAACTCCATTTTTATGCTTTTCATAGTCTTTTGAAAGGTGCCAAAAAAATCAATTTCTCCTTCTTTCATAGGTTTGTTTTTAAACCTTAAAGCTTCAATAGCAAATGCATTTAGGATATCTTCATTCATTGAGTTCCATGCGGTCATATTTGCATAGAATTCAATCCCAATAAATTCCTTATTGACAAAGCATATAATTCCGCATTGATTTTCGATTGTGCGAAAATTGCTTACGATTTCTTCGGTTTCTTTTTGTGAGTTCTTAGTCATATCAAGATAACTCTGTGTGGGAGCGATATCTCCGTTATAATTCATCTCATCTCGATGTGACTGAATTTCGTTCCATACAGCACCCTGACCTGTGGAGGACATTGCTTCAAACGCTACATTAGGATGAAGTCGCTGATTTGTTGATTTAAATTTCGGAGATTCATTCAAGTGCCATCGGGATTGTTCTATACATTTTGAGGGCACGGTAAATGTATTAGTGGAACTCGCAGGAGAAGAGCGGGTATTGAAAACCTTGTGTGTTTCACTAGGAGGCAATAAAATAGGTTCCCAAATCGTTCTATCTTGCTTTCCTCCGCGTACTGTTGTGCCAAAAGGAATTAGGAGTTGTTTATTGCTTTTATTAACTACTTCTAATTGGTTTACAGAGTTTGTTTCAAGTACTTCTATTAGCTCTAATTCTTCTGCTTCCCGAAGGGTAATGAAATCTATTAATTTATCTTCTTGTATAATGATAGGAATAATTGTCATATTCTGGTAAGATTGAGGCTCTTCTAATAGAAGAAATGCTGAGGGATTTGCAAAAACTGATTCAGCAATCTGTATACTTTCTGCTTTCATACTCATTACTTATTCTACCTCTTTATTTTTGTTCTTGATATCATTAATATTTTTACTTTCCTCTTTGTTCACGAATTCTTCTTCATATAATTGATTCAAAAAATTATTTACAATATCTTTCCCCTTTTTAGTTAGGGTCACCCCGTAAGAAATTTTAATTTTTCCATCTTCCGTCGCACCATTAATACGGATTCCCCGATCAGAAGGAATTTCAACTTCATCTAGGATCTCTTGGTTAGTTTTCACCAAACCCCCTTTCTTGAGTTCATTTAAATGATAATTTAACGTTTGTTTTTGGATACCGATATTTTCAGCTATATCAATAGGGCGTTTTGGTTCTGAGGAGATTTCCTTCATGATATCTGCTCTTATAGGGCTTCTAAAAATCAGACCCACTTTTTCAAAAAGGGCTTTCTTTTTTTCTTTTTTTTTCATAATAGTTAGACAAAGTTGGAAATTGTGGTATAGTAAAAACTTTTTTTACTGTATAAATGAAATATAATTATGAGTATATAAATCTATCTTCTTTTGTTTTTTTTGATTTTATTATAGGAGGGAGGGTATAATGGGGTTTTTTCACCTTCTTTGTGAGCTTTATTCCTAAAATTTATGCAATAGCTGTTTTCATTGAGAACAGATCTTCAGAATACTATTATATGACGGAAAAAGTATCCAAAATTTATTTGATGTTAAATTGAAATAATTACAATAATTATTATTAAAGTAGAAAATGAATTCGTCTATTCCACCACTCAAACCCTCTAAAGTTATATATAAAAAGTTTATAGCTCCCGCCATCAACTATTATCAAGAAATATTACCCAAAATCAGCTCATATTTCTTCTGTAGCGATTCTTTAACCAAAATGATAGGCTTTCAGCAATTAATCATCTCAACTACCTATCAAATTAAACGAAATGATGCTCGTTCCAGCAAGGGTGTAGATTATGTAAAAGAGTGCGTCTCTCAAATAACGAAACCTCAAGATTTACTTAATTTGATGAAGAATTGGGATGCGTTTGATTTAAATCTTACCGCACCATCCTTTGTCAATCCCATGTTAGCCTCAAATATCAGAAAAAAATATTGTAAAATCGGAAACAGATATTTTGATTGCCTTCATTGTGGCCGAATTGCATGCAGAAGAAATTTACTTTGGAATGAGTCTACAATAATGGTAGACATTGATACAAACCCCCAATATTTAGATGAATTATATACTCAACTTAAAGAAACTTTGGAAGTACTTAATTTGGAACATTCGATTAAACTTTCATCCTTACATGGATATCATATTAATATTGGATTACCTCAAGATGCTGGTAAAACTTTATTTGATAGGTCAGTATTTCATTATTGCCTATTGCAAGAATTATTAGAAAGGGGTTTAAAACTCGATGATAATTCTTTAGATCCTGTACCCATCATAAGAGCACCTTTTTCTTTACATTACAAAAGACTTACTCCCTCTTTACCGGTTAATGATGATTTATTGGGAGATGCCATCGAGGTCTTGAGGGAAATTGAAAGTAACCCTTTAGAAGAGCGGATCTCACAAGCTACAGGGGTTTCAAAAGGGTGGCACGCTGATTGGTTTGTAAAAAATTCCTCAATAGATTCATTTGTAGAAATCATAGAAAAATGGAGTGAAAAAGCGGAAAAAGCAATTTTGCGAGAAAGAAAAAGTACCCACGCTAAAAAAACTAATGTGGGAGATTATTTGCGGAAAGGGCTTTTAATGAGCAAAGAAGATGAAAAGATAGCTTTTCAATTGTTATTAAAGGAGGGAAAATCAGAAGATTTAGCTCATACAATTATTGAAATTAATAAAAAGAAAGAGTTCAGAGAAAAGAGAAATCAGATAAATAAAAAAGAGACCTCCTCGGATTTTATTTTAAAAACGCAAGAAGATGTCCCCGTAAAAATCTTACACTTACCTCCACCACTCATCGTATTAATAATTGATAACGCAACCTTGAGCGATATGAAAAAAATTACAGGGCTAAGCCCTCTCGGAGTAAAAGCCTTATGCACCAATACAGATGAAGGATTTCATCTACTCTTTCGCCACTCCAAATTATTAAAAGAATATTCAAAAAAATGGCATTGCACCAGTGTGTATATTGGAGGATTATATAGTGCATATAATTTTTGTTCCGCTGCAGACCTTGTCATCGCGGTAAAAATGAAAAATGTGTGGGACAGAGATTCTAAAATCCTTAAAGAACTGGAAACTAAACTCTTTGAATTCAATAACGATTTAATTGTTGCCCATCTTCTTGGATTAGATTTCTGCAAGGATCATAGCTTAAATACTGAAGGAGCGCTCTTAGTTTTTAAGAGATTTATTAAGAAGATTTTTAACACTCAGTTTAGCATCATACTCACGACGGATCATTCGGGGGAGAGAAATGTCCCATATTTTGAATTGATTACTCATCAACATCAAAAATAAGAGGTAATTGTTAATGGTAGAACCATCCATCTTATTAAAGTATAAAGAGGAATACTTTTAGAATCATCGTATGTTAAATATAGGAATATTGAGAATCAAAAGTTTAAGGGAATGAATGGATGAAAATCAACGTTATGAAATTGTGATAAATGATTTAAAATGATATAAAATAATGTAAAATGATATAAAATAATGTAAAATGATATAAAATAATGTAAAATGATATAAAATAATGTAAAATAGTAATAAATAATGTAAAATGATATAAAATGAAGATTCTCTGTACAGGATTAACGGAAAAGTACTCCGGTAAAACAACACTATCTTTGAGTTTGATCAATTATTTAAAGGAAAGAGGAGACTCGGTTTATGGATTTAAGCCCAAAGCAGGCAATAATCTTTGGTATCATTGGGAAATGGTATGCAAGTCATTAGCTGAAGGAACGTTATATGGAAAGGACGTTTATAAGTATTATGAGGTATGTGAAGAAAATATTCCCATCTCTATTTTAAACCCTATTCATCGGTTATGGATTCCAGAATCTCAAGAAGCAGTGTGGGAAAGATTACCAAATTTTCTTTTAGATCGAGTAACTGTAAAAAAGAAGCAATATATTCTCATCAATACCAAATGCAAAATCCCCATAGAAGAAAAATATTTTCACAAATTGTTTCAAAATAGCGAATTCATTAAGATATTAACCCGTAAAGATTTAACCAAAATCACCCCTCTCTATGAAAAGGCAGATAACCGGGCATATTCATATCTTTCCAACAACTCAGACCATATTATATGCGAGAGCTATGCTGATGTTGGATTACCTTGGATGGAATTAAAGGATTTAGACCTTGTATTCGTAATAAAACCCTTTCATATTGCTATCTATGAAGGCGAACGCTATTTGGCGGCTTCAAAAGTAGTTTCAAGCATTTCAATTGAACAAAAAACAGAAGAAATAATTGAACCTATTAAACCTCTCAAAACTATTAAGGTTCCTCCGTTTACAGGAAATGTCATAGAGAAACTTAAAAACCATATAAGTATTTATTTAACCGATTTATTGTAATCCAAGAGTGAATGTAGCATAAAGACTTCTTCGTTTAGTTCCTCAATTTTATTTTTTTGCTACAAGATCACAAGGATTTAGCTGATTTTAAGCCTTATTAATAAATTTTTAGCAACAGATTTAAATAGATAAGTATCATAATATGCAGTGAGATCTAAGTAATGGTTTAGAAAGAAGTGGAAATTGTGTTTTAAGCTTAAATATACAAAATCACAACAGATTTTTTAAGTAAGCTTAATGCAAACGAGGAATGTCTAAGGTGAAATTCTTAGCACACATCCAAAACTTCTTGGCATCTCGCCATTCTTTCTAACCTATTTTTCATTATAATCTGAGGGCTTATTTCATTCTTACCTTTCTCGCAATTTCTAATTATCCTCTCATGGGGATATTGCGAAATGTGATACTTTGAATAGTGACAAAATATTATTAGGATGCCCCCTCAATGGTATTTTTTAACTATACCTCTATATAGTATATGTCGGTCACTCTATATTATGTCGGCTATCTTTTATAGACTATTTTACTTTTTTGTACATGGAAGGTGTTAAAAATATTAACCTTTAAAAATATTGTAAGATTCGATCAAGAGGAAATTAATTCCCTATTGAATGAAGTTGGTTCGGAAGAGTTTGTCAATGCAATAATGAAGGAATATCCCGATTATTATAATTTGAGAGGGACAGAAATCAAAAATCTTTCATTATCGCAGAGAGAATCAATTAAAAAACTATTACACAAAGAACTCCGTTAGGTTTTTTTAGTATTACATTTTTTTAGCTTTTTATTATAAAATCTATTCAATTTGTCCTAGTCTGCTATAGAGCTCGATTTTAGGCAAGCTAAGTGTTTTTGTCTTGTAAAGCTCATCTTATCCGAAGCTCACCTAAAACTATATAAAATAATTCTTGTATCTTTTATATATGAAAATTATATATATACTCCTAATCTTAGTCTGTATTATCGTTCTCATCTTAATTGCCATAAGTCTCCCACGAAGATATACTGAGCGCTTACACAATCTCGAAGCAATTGATGATCCTAAAGTGGTGGAAGGATTTGAAAAAATGGCAAAAACACCTCCCTTTATATGGATTCGAAAACAAATTACCTCAAAAGTAAAAGAATATGAGCCAACTGGTACAATTGTGGATTTAGGTTGTGGCTCAGGAAACTTAATCGTTCAATTAGCTAAAAATTTTCCAGATCAAAGTATTATTGGTGTAGATATTTCGCAAGAAATGCTTAATGCTGCTAAAAAAAGAGTAGAAAGAGAAGTTCCTTCAAGGGGTATAGAATTTAAAAAAGGATCTTCCCAAAGTCTGCCTTTTCCAGATAATTCTGTTGATTTTTTAATTAGTTCTTTGTCGCTTCATCACTGGTTGGATCCGTTAGAAGCGTTAAATGAGATATTTCGCGTATTACAAAAAGGAGGCTCACTAATTATTTTCGATTTTCGGCGCAATTCAAGGAATTTTTTTTATAATCTTTTATCATTTGCTACCAAAATAGTTGTACCGAAGGCATTGAAAAGAATTAATGAGCCCTTAGGATCTTTATTGTCCAGCTATAGTGAAAATGAAATCAAGGAAATTTTTGCGGGGTCCCAATTCCAAGAGTATGAAATTGAACCAAAAATGGCGTGGATGTTTATTATAGCAAAAAAATAATAAACAAATTAGTGAAGTTGTGCGCTTTAAATCGCTTTCTTCAATCTTGTTTTTATCTCTTCAATCTTGTTTTTATCTCTTCAATCTTGTTTTTATCTCTTCAATCTTGTTTTTATCTCTTCAATCTTGTTTTTATCTCTTCATTTGATTTCCTAATCTCTCAAAATTTTATATTAAGCAGGTGTGTATTTTTTAATCTTAGGAATCCATTTTGGAACTTGGCTTTTATAGGTATGATATTTCTCTCCAAATAATTCTTCCAATATTTGCTCTTCTTGATTTACCATCCAATTATAGATAATTACTGCGATTAATAAAATGCCCATACTAACCAAAGAGAGCGATAACCAAATAAATGCCGCATAAAACAGCAATATTGCCAGGTATAATGGATTCCTTACATGACCTAAGATCCCCGCGGTGATGAGCGTGTCCGAAGGTTCTGATTCATGAAATAATAATTTATGAGAAAAAAATCCCATTATGATAGTTATAACTACAAATACTATACTAAGGGAAATTCGCATATAAATAGAAACAAACTGATTTAAATATGTTGAGAATTCCAACCAGGCGGAATCAATCAGCCAGACAGCTATAAATACAATAGGTATAATGCCTTGAATAAGATGTGAATGGGGAGTTTCTCGTTCTAATCCTTTATGCCGTTCTTTTTTTATTATAGACCACCATTAGAAATAATTTATAGAAAATATAATTTCATCATGTCTATAAATAAGGATATAAAGAATGGTTAATTAAGATTGCTAAAAAAAGATTTTTTAGATAATCCACAACTCTTAGATTGAAAGCAAAATCTCTTATTAAATTAACCTTAAAAGCCTATAGAACTTTAGAGAGATGATAAACTTCATTTTTCTAATTATTTAATAAATAATCTTTTCAAGGATCTTATCCAACAAGAAGATGATAAATTGTAACCTTAAGTTGTGCGTTTTTTATTTTTTAAGTTTTCTATTTTTAAGTTTTCTTTACCCGACAGCAGTCAAAATATGAGCTTGTAGATCATAAAACGATTGATCATCCGGATAAAGGGAGGGTACTTCTAAATCGCCGTAATAATAATCTCGAAAGTAAGAAATCAATTCTTTAGTAGCGGAAAGTTTAGAATTCACCTCACAAATGGTTGAAATGAAATGTTCAAAACATAATTGATGATAATTGTCCAATTCGGCACCAAAAGTTTCTCTACGAGGCAAATTATGTCGACCCCAGAATCCCATCAGCGAGAGATACTTGATGAAAGAGTAGGCAATGAATACCAGACAGAGAAATCGTTCAAAACCGAGGATAGAACGACCCATATAGCCCGAAAAATTTAGATTTTGCTTACAATCACAATCCCGAAAAAAAGTTTCGATACGCCATCGTCTTGTATACAGTTCCAAGATCTCCCGGGCGGAGAGATTAAAC
>SHMU01000176.1 GCA_008080765.1 Promethearchaeota archaeon
TTCTCCACGCTCAGTCTGGTAAACTAGGGCGTTCGTGTTGACACGAAGCCCATCCCTTTAGGGATGGGTAGTTCACTTGTTGTTTTTTATCTTTTTTTTCTTTTAAATCTTATTTTTGATCTTATAATCTTATTAGAAAACTTTTCTATTAAATAATCACGTATTTTCGTGGAATAAAGGAAATTTTACAATAAATTTACTTCCTTTAGAATAATCATCTTTAATTCTATTTTCCACCCATATCTCTCCTTGAAAGCTCTCGGTTATTTGCTTAACCAGTGTTAATCCCAGACCCATTCCGAATTCGCTCTCATTAGATCTCTCAAAAACCTTCTTTTTGTCTTTATCTCTTATTCCTTTTGCATTATCAATAAATTCAAGAAGGACAAATAGATTGCTATCCATTTTTTTTGTGTATAGTTTAATACATAATTCCTTTATCGGACTTTTATTATGTTTTATCGCATTATTGATAATATTTTCGAAAAGAATTGAAATTAAATCATTGGCCTCTATGATTACATTATTAGTTTCATATTTAACACTAATATTTACATCGGTTCGTGATCTATTAAAGGATCTAACACAGTCTTTCAAACATTTGCAGAGGTTAATGGACTTGAGTGTACCACTTGCATTTATGTCTGACAATAATCGAATGTTTTCTATTAATTTAGATCCTTTATAAACTTGATGCTTGATATTTCGGGTGAAGTCAATATGTTCTGAGCTCTCCTTGTCTTTAACTAAATTTAGTTCAAGTAATTCTTCGGACATCAAAATTGATTGCAAAATATTATTTATATCATGAGCGAGTACATCTTTGTAAAATTCTGCTTTATTGAATGCTTCCTTAAAGTTAATTTCCGATTGCTTGATGCGTTCTTTATCCTTCTTGTTTTTTGTGATATCGATATTGACGCCAATAATGCTATTAAGCGTGTTGTCTAAATAAATAGGAGCTATGATATTATAGAAATACTTTCTCTTTCCATGAATTTTGAAAGAGACCTCTTCCTTTATAATCTCTCCTGAAAAGACTCTTCTATTATTATTTTTCCAAAGTTTTATGATCTCTTCATCTTCAGTTACATCTTCCGGTCTTTTTCCGATTATATTGCCCCAATGTTCCACACATGCAGAATTTTGCATTATATATCGCTCTTGTTTATTAAGTACAAAAACACTAAAAGGAAGGCTTTCAATCATGATACGAAGTTTTTCTTCACTGATTTTTAAATTTTTTTGAAGTGTTTGTTCCCTTGTGATATCTTTAGTCTGTACAAGGAGCAAATCTTCGGAGATTGGAATATAAGACACTCGGAGACTTTTGGTTTCTGCTGAATACTGAAATGTAAAATCCATTGTTCTAGTTATAATTTTTTGATTTTGAATACATTGTTCAAAATCTTCCAATATATCCATATGAATTTCATGGATTTTTTGATAAGAATGGCCCAGATACTTTTGGACATTTCCTCTGGTGATATTATTAGCAGCAAGATTATATTTTACTAAAATAAAATCATCTTCGCATTTTTTATACAGATAGGAGGGAATTGGAATACATTTAAAGATATGTTCCAAATCCTCTTTAGAACATTCTAAATATGGATAAGTCATTGTTACTCTTTTCCAGATATATCTTTTTAGTATAGGTTTGATTTTTGAAAATTTATCTTTCTAATTTGAGCTTATTCGAAATTATACTTTCCTCTACTTAAAATAGAGTTAGGATCAAGAGTCTTTTTTATGTTCTTCATTAATTCATAAAATTTTTCTTGATATGCTCCAAAATCGACCATCATGCGGCTCATCATATCACCCATCATATACCATTGTACTCCGTGCTTGGTTACACGTTCCAATATGGATTTCCATAATTTTAAATTAATTTCATCAATGATACTGTGGTGTTTTCCATCAAAATATGCCGAATAACTTGTGAAACCGCATGTGAGCTCTACATTACAGCCATCTATTAATAAAATAGGACCACTTCCAGTAATTGGTCGCTGACCCGTGATTTCAGTTATCTTTTGTATATCATCATTATGCTCAATATCCCATTGATCTAGATCTGCTAAAATGTGGGGGTATGTATTGATAGGCGTAAAGCATTCTGCCGTTAACGGTTCTAAAGCCGGGAACATACCCCATAAGTTATGATACATTTGCCAATGTCCTTGCTCTTCATAATGCCAGCGGGCTATATTTCCATCAGAGAGTTCGGAACCGAGTTCTTCTGTTTTGTTTTTACTTAAGATTATATTATCCAATTGTTTAGTTTTTTCTTCTAGTTCTACTTCTGAATTAGCTTCAATAGTATAGAAGAAAATACCTCGTTTTCTTTTAAGATTTGATTCCCACATCGGAAATAGTCCCTGTTGGCATCCCACAGTCACTACCAAATCCATGATATACATCGCATCATAGACATCAATTCCTTTATGTCTAATCTCGTAGAGTATTTCGGAACTTACTTGAGCAGATTTGCGATTTAACACGAATGTTTTATAATTTGCATAGGGTGGTTTTGGAAATACTTTTAAAGAAGCTTTTGTTTTAACCCCTAATATTCCATTATCTCCACAAAATAATCCCGCCAAATCAGGGCCATTTCCGAAGCGGTTAAACGGAAGCGGAGAGAATTTATTTGCTTGAGAACCCGTTTCTATTATCTCTCCCGTAGGAAGAACCACTTCCAATGATACTAATTGATTCGTGCATGCGCCATATTTTGCACAACCCCCACCACCTACAGAATGATGAGAGATTCCACCTCCTATCGATGCGGTCATTCCAGAGCCAGGTCCCATGCATCCTGTATATAATCCATACATGGAGAGATATTCATTTAATCTCCCCCATGATATTCCTGCCTCGACAGTTGCAATGAGATTCTCTTGATTAAAATGTATGATTCTATTCATTCTCTTCATATCAAGAACAATTCCACCATCTCCGATGGGTTTGCTGCCTCCAAATTCACAGTCCCCACCACCTCTTACAAAAACAGGAATATTTTCCTCATTTGCTATCTTTAAAATTTCCGAGATTTCTTGTGCATCTTTGGGTCGTATAACAATATCTGGAACACATTGTAAGAGAGGATCAACGTTTCTTGAGTATGCATGGCGAATATACTCACTATTTGAGATATAATTCTTAGATACAATATCTTCTAATTTTTGATATAATTCCGACATTAATATCCTTCTAATTTTTGATATAATGAGAATATATCAAAAAATACATTTAAAATTATACATTATCTCAATTAGGTATTAATTAGATAATCTTTTAAAATAAGATTTACATTGGAAAATTCCTCTTTTCTGATTGAAGAGGCAATGAGATTTCCTTTTAGATCTAAAAACTTTAAGTGACTCATTTTTTTTAGGTATCTAATATTTTTTACGTCTTTCAATTGATTTTTTCTAATAATAAGACTTTGAAGATTCTTTAGGTTCATGAGATCTTTAACGTTTTCCAAGTTGTTATTAGAGAGATTCAATTTTTTTAAGTATTGTAGATTCATCAGCTCAGGAATTTCGGTTAAATTCGAAATCTTTTTAGTAGAAATAAATTCCCATGATTTAGAAACATTCCATCCGAGATCTGATAAATCTAACTCACTAATTAATCCGTTTTCCCACTTGAAATATACAAAAAAGAATTTTTTAATTAAATATGCAATTGTTTTATGATTAATTAAAATATCTCCAATTTTGGATATTGATAATTGATTTAAATCATGGGTTTTTAACATTTTTTCCATGCTACTAATAAATTTCTGATTACTATAACGATTATGTACATCTATAAAGTTTTGAGTGAGTAGTTTTTTCAATTCACCTAACAGAAGCTTTTTCGCTTCTTTTGTTTCTAATCGAGCCAGAGTTCGTATAATTTCGATTTGAGGGAAGTAATCTTTTTCATAATTTAGTGCCCATTTTATAGGAGAAAAAGCATTCTTAATAAGATGCTGTCGCAGATAGCGTGCACAATATGCCCTTATTTGTTCATCTGCATCAGAGATTAATAGATTTTCTAAAAGATAGTAAATTTTCTGAGAGGTATTATTTAATAATTTAAGAATTTTGAGGCAATCTAGCCGGAGCTTTCTGTCAGAACTATTTTCAATAAGTGTAATTAATTGATCTATACCATTCTCAACATCTAGTTTTTTAGCATTAATTTCGTCTAATATCTTTGAGGGATTTAGGACCATCTGTATTTTTGAAGATAGATTTTTATTCTAAAAATTTTCTTTACATATTTTAATTATATCCTTATTTTGTTTAAAGTGTTTTGAAACTTAAATTTTCTTAATATAGATGGAGAGTCGCGTACATTTTTATAGCTCTAAATTATAACTTTATATATGAAAAAGTTTATAGGGATATATTCTCAAAAAAAGATTCTGAAACTATATAGTAAGCATGTAAATGCGCCGAAAGTTCGAACTTTTAAAGGATTTGGGTTTGGAGTAATCCCAGGAGAGCGGGAGGGGATCCGATTTAAAACGCTCGAAGGTACAAAACCAGGAGAACCCCCTTTAGAGATTATAAACTGCCGCTCTTCGGGGGGGGTTTTTAATCTAGGACATCATAATCCCGAGATAGTGCAGAGATTAAAAGATGCATTGGATGCCGGACTAGATTTAGGAGATCATATGCTTCTTTCAGAATGGAGAGCGCTATTAGGGCAAAAATTGGCAGAATTAATGCCACCCGGAATTACTAAGACTACTTTTGGGGTGTCCGGAGGTGAAGCAATAGATACGGCGATTAAATTTTCATTTGCCTATACTAAACGGAACGGTTGCATTTCTGCCATTGGAGGATATCATGGGCATACCGGGTTAGCTCTAGCAACCGGAGACAAGGACTTTAAGAAACCTTTTCATTGGAATCCACCAGGATTTAAGCAAGTTCCTTTTGGAGATATCGAAGCGATAAAAAATGCAGTAGATGAAACCACCGCATGCGTCATTTTAGAGACTATTCCGGCAACGGGAGGCGTATTAATAGCTCCTAAGGGATATTTTTCAGCAGTCCGAAGGGTATGTGATGAAAATGATTCCTTAATGATTATTGATGAAGTGCAAGCGGGTTTAGGAAGGACGGGTGAACTCTGGGCAATTTATGGAGGATTATATCCCGAGGAAAAAGTAATCCCGGATTTTATGGTATTAGGAAAAGGGATGAGTTCCGGAATTTATCCGTTATCTACTACCAGTTATAAGCCCGAAATAGAAAGAACAGTTTTTAGAGAGGACCCATTTATTCATATCTCCACAACTGGCGGATCGGATCTTGGATGTGCCGTAGCCTATAAGATGTTGGAAATACAATCAAATCCCAAATTTTTAAAAAATGTAAAAGAAATGGGCAAATTATTTGGAAATGGATTGAGAGAGATTGCAGATGCTTTTCCAGAACTTATAAAGGAAGCGCGTGGAAGAGGATTAATGTGGGGAGTTGAATTCCATAGTGAAATGCTTGGTCAATTAGCGATGATAAGTATCATCAATGAGGGTGTATTACAGAATTACTGCGGGAATAAAACAGATACCCTTATCATTATGCCTCCCTTGATTGTTCAAAAAGAGGATATTAATGAAATTCTTTTAAGAATCCGAAAAGCTATAAAAAGTCTTAAAGATCTTCAAAGTAAGTAGTGTATTTTCAAGACGTACAATAAATTGAAATATGATTTTCATAAAGTATTTGGAGGTTCAAAATGAAAATTGATATAGAGTTATTAAAGAAATTTGAACAAACTTTAGATACAGTTCATCCTGAGAGAGGTAAAATTCCAATTGAGATCCTTGGGTATGGTGAAATTAGTTTAGTGTTTTCAATAAAAGGGCAAAATATAGCATATAAACGAATCCCCATTTTTGATGATGAAATTCAAGTAAAGAGACATATATGGGCTTATAATATGTACAATCAATTACTTCAAAAAATAGGACTAATTTTACCAGAATATGACGTAGCTTTTTTCAAAGATAAACAAGGAAAAATTCAATTTTACTGTATTCAAGAAATGATTGCTGTTGAATCTGTTGGAAATATAATAATTCATAATATATCAGTAGAAGAAGTAAAATTGTTAGTACTATTAGCGTTAAGGGAAATGAAAAAAGTGTGGGATTTTAATCTGCAAAGTAAAACATTTGAAATCGCCCTGGATGGCCAGATATCAAATTTCGCCGTACTAAATTATGATTCACAGAATTCTACAATAGAGGAAAATACAAAACTTCAATATTTAGATACTAGCACGCCTTTATTCAGAGTAAATGGTAAAGAAGCAATGGAACCAGAATTATTGTTGAAAAGTGCTCCTTCATTTTTGCGCTGGCTTCTTAAAACATTATTTCTTCAAGATACGGTGGATAGATATTATGATTTTCGCCGAGTTATCATCGATTTAATTGCAAATTTTTATAAGGAACAATTACCACATCTTATCCCCAGTTTAATAGATCTTGCAAACCAATTTTTACAAGAGGAAGCTTCTGAGCATAAATTATCCCCAATTGAAGGAGGAGAAATATATGAATACTATAAAAGTGATGCAAATATGTGGGATATTTTTCAAAGGGTAAGGAAATTAGACCGTTGGATTCATACAAAGATTTTGAGAAAAAAATATCCCTTTTATCTCCCCGCAGATATCCAGAGATAATGTATTATATTACCAAAAGTTAAATTTACCTCTACTTAAGATATGTTTAGGATCGAGTGTGTTTTTTATTAATTTTAGAAATGAGAAATATTGCGGTTCAAATGCTCCAATATCGACGAGAAGGCGGCTTAAAATATCTCCCATCATGTACCACGATACCCCATGTTTTGTAATCCTTTCTAACATCGATTTCCAGAGTTTTATGTTTAGTTCTCGAAGTTCTTCATGATAGCGTCCTTCATAATAACTTTCAAAACTTGTAAAACCGGTGGTCAATTCTACGTTATTATCTCCGATTAAAATAATAGGGCCCGTCCCAGATATTGGGCGCATTCCAGTAAGTTCAAGTACTTTGTTCATATCTTCTAAATGCTCCATATCCCATGTTTCTAGATCTTTCATAATAGAAGGATAGCTACTAATTGATGTGTGGCACTCCGCATCAAGGGGCGAAAATCCCGGGATAAGCCCCCAAAGATTATGAGCAATTAACCAATGTCCTTGCTCCTTATAATGCCACTTAGCAATATTGCCATCTTCTATCTCTGCTCCTAATTCTGTTGCCTTTTTTTCGATAAATAATTGATCTAATTGATTCCCCTTCTTTTCTAATTCTTTTTCTGTGGTGGCCTCAATAGTATAAAACATTATCCCTCTTTTACGTTTTAGACCTTCCCACATTGGAAATAAGCCATATTCACAACCGACGGCAACCAATAAGTCCATAATATACATTGAATCATACACATCCAAGCCTCTCTTTCTCATTTCTAAAAATATGTCTGAGGAAAGTTGCATAGATTTTCGGGGCATCAAGAAGGTTTTATAGGCAGCATATTGAGGTTTTGGATATACCTTGAGAGAAATCTTGGTTTTTACTCCTAAAATTCCATTATCTCCACAAAATAATCCTGTTATATCGGGACCATTTCCGAAACGATTAAAGGGAAATTTTGTGTATTTGTTTGTTTTTGAGGCTGTTTCAACGATTTCACCAGTAGGTAAAACCACCTCTAAGCCGACCACATGTCGTGTACAAGCCCCATATTTAGCACATCCTCCGCCACCCACAGAATGATGAGAGACTCCACCCCCGACAGAAGCCGTCATTCCACTTCCGGGTCCCAGACATCCCGTATACAATCCATAATTAGATAAATAATCGTTTAGTTTTGCCCAAGAAACACCCGCCTCTACTGTAACGATAAGATTTTCTTGATCCAGTTGAAGGATTTCATCCATACGTTTTAAATCCAATACAATACCCTCATCCTTAATCGGTTTAGCTCCTCCGAATTCTCCACAGCCCCCTCCTCTTGGAAGAATTGATGTATTCTTCTGATTTGCAAGTTTTAGAATCTCCGAAACTTCTTTTGAGGTTTTAGGACGTATCACAATTTCAGGGACCCCTTGAAGAACAGGGTCTACGACCCTCGAATATGCATGTCTAATATAAATATCATCGGAGAGATATCTTTCAGAAACTATATTCTTCAGATCATCAAAAAGATCATCCATTTCATCTTCACAAAGGATCGGCACGGAAGCCCCGTCCTTTAGGGCGGGGAGGAAGTGCCGTTAGATAGTATTAAG
>SHMU01000177.1 GCA_008080765.1 Promethearchaeota archaeon
TGAGGCGATCCGAAAGTGCAAAGTTATAAATCAAGCGGCATTTCTCCGATAAATCCCACAGGAGTTCTAATTGATCTACTGTGGGATAAATCCGAATTTTTTGGGTTAATTGCACGTTCTCTTCTCCTTGCGAGGGTCTCTTTCTCTACTAGTGTATAGTATGCGAGGTATTTAAAAGGAGGGGGTCCGTTAATTTAGTGATGTATAATGCGGAAGATCTCACCCACACGATAACCCATGGAGATGCTCTGCGAAATTCATCCCCTCCATGAATGGAGGGGACTTCTTTCGCAATTAGTTAAATGTATATGTAGAGTTTTTTACTCATAAATGATACATATATGCCCTTTCTTCTGTATAATCTAAGATATTTAGAGGAAGACTTAAATTGTAGCCAATCCTTTTTTTTCTGCCCTTTTTTTCCTCTTTCTTTTCTTAGATTTGCCTTTAGCTGCTTTTTCTTTTAAAAATCCAATGTTTTTCAAGGTTTCAATGACAGAAATCACATTAAACATTATCGGATTGCTTCCATCGACTCTAATGATGGTAGTTTTTCCGGTCTGAATTTTTTGAATAATCTCTCTATATCTTTTCTGAGACAATCGCAATAAATTAAGGGATTTTTCATGAAGATGGGGGTATTTCTTATCCAAAAGTAATCGATCCTTAATTCTTTTATAGGCAATCCTCGGATTGTGGAGATCTACAAATACTACGAAGCTCGGTTTTTGAGACTCCAAGCGCGTCAAAACAGTCGCAAGGGCATTTAAAAAGGAATTCGGGGCATAGTAATATGACATTGCCACGCTATCGATTCTTAGATGGCGTTCATTGATTATAAAATCTTTGGATATCATAATTAATTTGGAAATAGGTGTCAATAGGGCAATTCCATTATATAATAAGGAAAAGATCTTCATCTTTCTACTTTTTAGGCGCTCTGCTAATTCTGACATAAAACCATAAATATATTTGCCAAAAAAGGCCGGATATCCTCCTGTTTCTTTATAGCGTGGAAGATGAATGATTCCCGCAGAATATCCCATATTTTGGAGCTCTAATAGTAATGCTTTAGCTAGACTTGATTTTCCAGAACCATCACTTCCCACAATAGTAATAGATTTTTTGGATTTAATGATGGAGCGTACTAACCTTACAAAATACACGCACGCAATTATTACCCCTAACAAAAAGATTATTAAGAAAATAAATACTGTGTTCATAATTGCCAATATGAGTGAATTTAATTGACCTCTATTCAAATTAACATAAGAATTCCAGAAATGTTTAATATTATAAAATAATTAATTGATAAAAATCTTGGTTTAATTACACGATTAAAATCTTGGTTTGAGTCAATAGTAAAGATGATTTTTATTATTTCTTATGTTGAAAATAAAATAAAGAAAATGAAATTTATGGTTGCTTTTCTCTTAATGCTTTTACTAGTGGAACATCGATCCCGCTTAAAATTTCTAACATTGCTCCGCCACCAGTAGAGATGAAGGATATAGTATCGGAGTAGCCAAACATCTCCGCTGCGGTTCCAAACTCACCCCCCCCAATTATAGTCAACGCATCATTTTCTTTGGTAGCTTTTGCCATTGCTTCTGCCATTTCTTTAGTCCCTTCACGAAATATTTCTTTTTCAAATATTCCGGGAGGACCATTTGCGATAATTGTTTTAGATTTTTTCATAATTTCTTCAAATTCTTTCGAAGTTTTTGCCCCTATATCTCCTGTGACAGCATTATAATCTCCCACTTTTTCGACCTCAATGTCCTCTCTTTTCCCCTCTTTTTCAATCACAAGATCTCTTGGCAATATTATTTTATCTTTAAATTTTTCATATGTAGAGATAATTTCGTCTTTTGCTTTATTTAAATCTTTTGAAATGGCATTTTTGTTAGGCTCACCAGTGTTGATACCAATAGCTTCCAATATTAATACCGCAGTCAATCCTGCACAAAGAGCATAATCTAATCTTTCATTCTCGAAATTATATTCCATTGCTTTAAATTTGTCGATAGCTTTTGCTCCACCAATTAGCATTGTTAGGGGTTTGTCAGGATTTTCTAAAACTTTTTGCATATATTCAAATTCTTTTACTACGGTGGGTCCTGCAACTAATGTTGGCCAGCCTATAATGGAGGGTTGGGCTCTATGCGCTGCACCAAACGCATCGGCAATAAAGTAGTCAAAAAGCGGACTTAATTTCTGGATCATCTCTGTTTGTTGAGCTTCTGAGAACTCATCGAACGTCTTATTTTCAGTATCCCATTTTCTTACATTATCTAATACTAAGACTTCTCCTACTTTTAAGTTTTTTATGGCTTGTACTGCTTTTTCGCCAAAAATATCATCAACAAATTTCACTGGAAGGTCTGTATATTTTTTTAATTCATCTGCATGTAAGTTAAGGGAGGTAAAATCCTTTGATCCCGGACGTGACTGATGTGCCATTATTACTACAGCACAGTCCTTAAATTCATCTAAAGCCTCTCCAAGAGCTTGAATTCGCGGGGACTCTCGTATCTTATTATTCTCAACATCAATATTACTATTTATATCGGGACGGATGAGCACCTTTTTACCCTTTAAGTCTACATCTTTATATGAGGTATATTCAAACATTGCTATTCATCACTTACTCTTTTTAGTTTTAAATTTTACATTTCTAAATTTTCTAAATAAGAATAAATTTTAGTGATTTTTTAAGTCTACCTATATAGTTCTTAAGAGAAGAATAATAAGGATCATTTAGCTAAATTATCTAACAGAGAACTTTCTACTCATTTTAAGAAGCGATACACATTATTTCTTGCTATTTTCTTACTATCTTTTGAATGGATTAAATAATTGCCTTCACTATTATATAAATTTAAATGTTGTAATGAATTTCAACTTTTAAAAACTCAATATAAATCAAAAATGAATGAAATCATCGCCGATGAAAGCAATGAAGTGGGACATCATCCCATTGATTATTTTAGTTGGGGTCATGTAGATATAGGAGTATCGATTTTTCTTTTAGTGTCATTAATTAACACTATTCCCAGCTGGATTGATCAACAGCTTGTCTATCTAATCCCCTTTTGGTCAACTTTAGTACTCTCATTAGTGTTTGCAGTATTATGGGAAATAGTTGAAAATACATTGTTAATTAAATTGCAGTTGAAGTTTGAAGGTCGCAGAGATTCCCTATTAAATGCCTTGTGGGATATATTTTTTGTCTGTGTCGGCTGTGTAGGGATGTGGATAATCAAGGGATTAATGGTGAATCTGGGTGGACCAAATATGATCCCGTGGTATTATATTGTCGGGATTATCATATTTGTGATTCTCATTATCGCTTTTCTAATTGGGAGAGCTAAAATAAAGAAGAGCACATAACTGGGCTCTCTTTCATTTCTAATTTTTTCTTATCTTTTTTTGTATGACATTTTTGAAGATTAGACTTTTTTGACATGCAAATACAATATTAGCTGTTCTTATTGTATTGTGTGGATATTTTGCTGAAATATTCAAATTTCAATATGAATGTTGCTTATTCTGATTTAAAATCTAAAATTTAAGTGATAGATTTCTTTTTATTTAATAAGTACGTTAATAAGAATATACTTAATAAAATAATATAAAGTGGATTTCTTGTTAAAATATATAATTATAAATAATTTAAAAGTTGCGGAGCTAGAAGACTTAAATTCTCAACCCTTAATCCTCATCCCAGAACCTAAAGAAATCTCTACCCTTTCTAATAGGAATATATATGAATTAATAACTAATAGCCCAATTTCTTTTAAAAATGTGGACAAGGAGACTTTATTATTTGAAAACCTTACAGAAGCCTTAAATGAGTTATCTAATACTACCATAAAAAAATTGGAGTATAATTCCTCAAATGACAGCGTTATAAATAAAAATACAGAAAAAGATTTATTGGATCCTGCTAATAAAGAAGCGTACAATTTAATCATTAAAGAGAAGAGGATACTCATATTCAGTAAATCAGATAAGGGATTGTTTTATGGGCTTCAAACTTTTATTCAAATGATAAAAAATTCCCTAATCTCCACTCAATCTGAAAATGGAAAGAGAATTTTATTACCTGAGATTCTCATTAAAGATGCTCCCGATCTCGGAATGAGAGGCGTTGCGCAAGATATCTCTCGAGGGCAAGTTTGCACAGTTGATAATGCAAAACGCTATATTAAAATTTTAAGTCATTATAAGATGAATGCTTATTGTCTTTATATAGAGGATATGTTTGCCCATCCCGATCATCCTAAGATTGGAAATGATCGCGGTGCCTTTACGTGTGAAGAAATCAGAGAGATAGATACATATGCAAAAAAACACTTTGTAAAGTTGATACCTATTTTTGAATGCTTGGGTCATATGGATAATATTTTACAGCATAAAGAATATAGAGATTTGGGAGAATTCCCCGGAGCACATTCATTAGATATTTCAAATCCAGATATTTTTCCCTTTCTTACTGATTTCATATCAGAACTTAGTAGATGTTTTTCCACCTCTTATTTTCATATCGGTTGTGATGAAAGTTTTGATGTAGGAAAGTTCAACTCGAAAAAATTTATAAAAAAGCAAGGTATGAGTAAGGCAGTTTCAGATTTCTATAATAAAATATATGAGATCGCTCGCAATCGAGGTAACGAGTATGTTATTATGTATGATGATATGATCAGAAAAGATGATGAGATATTAGAGCAAATCAATAAAAATCTCATCTTAATGTATTGGGAATATAGTCCTAATATTAAAAACCCTCCTGTTAAAAAATTTATTGACGCGGGTCATCGAGTAATAGTAAGTCCTTCAATGCTTAATTGGAATAGAAACTTCCCTTGTAATAAAAATGCCAGCCAAAATATAATCAACATGATCGATCTGGCATCCCAGTTCGAATGCAAAGACTGTTTGGGAGTACTTACATCTACATGGGGAGATCAAAGATATTTTTCTTTGCGGGAAAATGAGATTTTTGGCGCAATCGTAACTTCCGCCAAAGCGTGGAATGTGAATAAATTTGATTATGAACACTTTAAGAAGAAATATGGTTATTTATTTTATGGATTAAATAGGCAATATTTAGAAACTTTTAATGAACTTTTTACCATTTTAAGTTCAAGTGCGCAATGTTATTATAGATTGCGGATGTTATTACCTCCTCTTTTTTATACCGATTTTTTTAAGCATCCCTTTCCCTCAAAAAACTTTAAACCGGGATTAAAGAAATATAGAAGATTGAATGAAATAGGAGTAAAATCTCTCACTCTGTATCAAGAATTAGTTGATGAAGTTTCTTTCGAAAAGGAAAATTTTGAATATATCCAATTTGGAGCAGAATTAGCAAAATATTGTGGTGAAAAAATTACTATTTCTGTTGAAATCAAGAACCAATTAAAAAAGAGAAATCTTAGAGATCAACAGATACAGGGAATAACTAACAAACTTCATTATATTAAAAATAAGATTTCCTATTTAAAGCAAAAATACGAGATACTATGGTTGCGAGCCGCAAAACGATCGTGTTTGGAACCAAATTTAGTGTTATTCGATAGATTAATTCAAGCGTATAATGATAAAATTGAGCAGCTTTCCCAAAATGTTTATTTTAAAAGCCCTCATTTGGAATCAGAATGGATTTGGATCCATGAGAAAGTGTGCCCTCTGAAACCCCGATTTTTTCGGAAGGAATTTACCATTACAAATTCCGTAAAAAAGGCGATGCTTCAAGGAGCGGTATGTACTCATATGAAGATATTTATTAATGAAAAATACATTGGAGAAGTGTTGGGCAGATTTTCGCTGTCCCGATTACCCATTCTTCTAAGAGTTCAAGTATTTGATATTACAAAGTATTTGAAACAAGGAAAAAATGTAATTGCAGTAGAAGCGGTAAATTATGATGGATTTAAGGGAGGGATTAATGTATTTGGACAAATTCAATTTGATGATGATTCAATGATGGAAATAAAATCTGATACAAACTGGATATGCTCGAGGTGGAAAGGATATAGATCAACCGATCAATGGAAAGAAATTAATTTTAAAACTAAACTTTGGTTTCCCGTTAAATCTTATGGACCACCCCCTAACTTAAATGGCGATATGATGAAACCTAATTTATTGAACGGAGAGATTTCTCTTACTCAAGATTATTTTGGAGCACAAGGTTATTATTATAATGCTGTAGAGCTCTTTTTTGGAAGAATTCGGGGCTTTCTTTTAAGAAATCTAATAACTACTATAATTAAATTGGCAAAATTATTTGGGTGACCCCTAAAGATGAAATCAATTAAAGAAATATTAAAAAATCTTTTAAGTGGTAATCTTTCTCTTAGCCAAGCAGAAGACTTATTGCGAGCAAGCTTTATAAAAAATGTAGAAGGATTAGCACAGCTTGATGTATTTAGAGATCTCCGTACGGGTATTCCAGAAGTAATTTTTGCTCCAAATAAAACTCCAACGATGGTTCTAAATATTGTAGATTCCTTTGTACAAGAAAAACATTTTGCTGTGGTTTCAAAATATACTGAAGAACAAAAAACACTCTTATTAGAAAAATATACCATACAGCAAAATTATGAAATGCTGATCTATGAGTTAGCAAAAATTATTATAATAAAAGAAAAAACACATATCTTTATAAAAAGGAGTGGTGTTGTCGGGATTATTAGCGCGGGAAGCTCAGATGTACCGGTTGCCGAAGAGGCTAAAATTATTGCGGAAATAATGGGGGCAAAAGTACTTACCAGTTATGACGTGGGGATAGCCGGAATCCATCGTATTTTTAAACCACTGCAGCAAATGATTAAAGAAAGGGTGGATGTCATCATCGTGCTCGCAGGAATGGAGGGTACTCTCCCTGGTGTTGTCGCAAGCTTAATAGATGTTCCCGTAATTGGTGTACCTATTTCTTCAGGATATGGGATTGGAAAGAATGGAGAAGGTGCGCTAATTACTATGCTTCAATCATGTTCTCCGGGATTATTAGTGGTAAATATAGATAATGGATTTGGAGCGGGAGCTTCCGCTGCACTAATTGCAAATAGAGTCCAAAAAACCTAATTATAGGATGAATTCTAAATACTCTTTATTTTCTATTATTCATTTAAGATTTTCTGTTGTTTTAGTATTTTAATTAAATCCTAATTTTCCCTGGAAAAAAATTATCTCATAGGTAACCCATACTAGAACTGAATATTCTTATTACTAATATTTTCAAAGAATAAATCAAAAAGAAATAGAATGAATCTGGCGTTAAAAAAGTAAATTTAAATGAGAAAATGAATAATCTAAATTAATTAATCAAAATTATATTCAACTTTATGATTAAAAATTATGACTATTGAAGAAACTCAGAACGAACCCAAAAAGGATTGGAAACAATTGTTTTATAAAATATTCCCACTCACCTTAATTGCGTTGGTAATTTTAGTTATTATTATTATTCTGATATTTGGAATGAATATCGTATTGATCTTGCTCCTCATCTTTCTGTCAGTTATACTTGTCGGTGCTCTCTTTTCGGATGAGGTGATTGAGGCTCTAAAAGATTTATTTTCGAAAAGATAATTATTTTGTATGTACTCAAAAAAAATCATTACCTTAGTCTTTTTATTCTATATTTTATTATTTCTTGAAGACTTGCGATGTTTTGAAGAGATTAGAACCCCTATTTGGGGAGACAGAATGTCTAAGCCCATCAGAACCTTCATTGCTCATTATAAAAATACCTTTAAGGAGGTAGCTTTCTTTCGCACTGAAGATAGTGAAGGTGGTGCTAAAGTTTTTAGAGATATGGCGGATATGTGTGAAAAAACTCCGAAGGTTATTTTAAAAATTACTAAAAAAGATATAAAAAATGGGAATTATTTTTCTAAAGTCAATACTTTCATTGAAAAATTAAGCTGATTTTTTTTCTAACTTTTTAATTTCAAGATTTAATATAATTCATTTAATTATTATTGCTCCTTAAGGAAGAAAATCATCATTTTTAATTATCAGATTTTATATTTTCAATAACGATTTAAAAAATTTCAAAATCATCACTCTTATCTTCTTTTTTAAGGGGAATTTTTTCACATAGGATCGGCACGGAAGCCCCGTCCTTTAGGGCGGGGAGGAAGTGCCGTTAGATAGTAGTAGGTGACAAGATTTAAATACTTGCGTTATCATTATCATTATAAGGTTGAGTTCTAATGAAGTTTTGTAAGACGGCACAG
>SHMU01000178.1 GCA_008080765.1 Promethearchaeota archaeon
CCCACAGGAGTTCTAATTGATCTACTGTGGGATAAATCCGAATTTTTTGGGTTAATTGCACGTTCTCTTCTCCTTGCGAGGGTCTCTTTCTATACTAGTGTATAGTATGCGAGGGATTTAAAAGGAGGGGGTCCGTTACTTTAGTGATGTATAATGCGGAAGATCTCACCCACACGATAAACCATGTAGATGCTCTGCGAAATCCATCCCCTCCATGAATGGAGGGGACTTCTTTCGCAATTAGTTAAAACCAGAAGAATGTTTAATGATTGGTGATGATCATAATGATTTGGTTGCCAAATCGTTGGGCTTTCAAACGTTTTTAATTAAAAGTTCTATGACGCGCCTAACTGATGAGACTCCTCCTCCTGATTTTGTTGGAACTTTACAAAATTTAATGAATATATTTAAAAGAGTAAAAGAATAATAGAATAAACACATAGCATATAGCAAGAAATAACTCTTCCAGTAAAATCCATTATACTTTATTTAGATAAGTTATTTTTTTTCTTTAATTTATTAAATTTCATCTGCTTTCTATTTCTGTCAATTATGTATGATTTCCATTTTTTTAACTGGGTGATACCTAAACCATCAATTTTGCAGAGATCTTCGATATCATTTTGCACAAGATCATTTATAGTAGTGATGCCAACTTCCATAAGCTTCAATTGTGTTTTTATGCCAATTCCTGGAATATCCATTAATTTAAATTCTAAGGCTTCATTTACTACTCGAGATTCAATATCGTCCGTAAATTTTTTTGCCATCTCCCTAAGTGCTTCAATCTGCTTATCTTTCTCTCTGATTTCTTTTCTTTGCGAAAGAATTAATTCTTTTAGCACCTTATAATCAGAGGGTAAGTTCTGTGTTTGAGATAATTCCGATTGTTGTTCTTTTATGATTTCCTCTAATTCATTTATACGCCCTCTTAAGTATAAATTTTGGTTCCTCAGTCTATCGATGGTATTCCGTAATTCAGCGACGGATTGAACGCTTTCCTCTATGGAATCAATAAGCTTTTTAATATTATTAGTCATAGCATGTTATAAACTTATGAAATCTAATTGAATTAGATGAAATAATGCAATAAGTAAAGAACAAACAACAAATATATTATCCCACTTTCCCCTTAAATAGTTTTCTTAGTTCAAAAGAGAACCATTTTCGGCACATTCTGTGAAATTATCAAAGGATTAAAAAATCGAAAAAATGAGAATTAAAAAAATTAAAATAAAATAAGGGGTTGAAGATTGTAATTTCTATCGTAGAACCACGGTAATTGCTCTTGTAAGACGTATTACATCCATCACTTTTCCTTTCTCAACAGTAATCTCTTCTCTACTAATTGCATGCGTAAAATCGCCTTGTCCTTCACAAATTTTTACGATGGATTGAGGGTTCCCGGACATTATAATTTCCGGATTGTCAAGAGTTCCCGATTCTAATGAAGCTGTTTGATTTTTTATTTGGATATTAAATGGGTCGGTATCATCTAAGTTAAACTGAAATGACATTTCCCAATCAACATCCTTTCCTGCGATATTTGTTACAAACACAGCCCTTGCTTTTGGGGTATTATTAATCTTTTGAACAATTTCATGTAATTTTTCCTGGGCTTCTGACATTTTTACTTCCCTCCTTCATATTCTGGCTTTTCTATCCAACTTTCATATTCATCTTCGGGCACAAAGAAGAAATCGGTCATTTTCCCTTCACGATCTTCTTTTCTTTTAAATACAGCTCTGACTCGCTGTCCCTTTTTTACTTTGGAAGGTACAAGATTCTCGGAAAAAATTCCTTGTAATAAGGCAGTATCGGCATCATCCAATTGAATAAATGCAACCCCATACGGTACATTTTGTATGAAATCCGAAGTTGTATACCATACAATTGTCGAAACTCTAATAGTCCCAGATTGAGGTAGCTCAATCCAATCAGTATTTTCATAGCAATCCGAGCAGTTAATTCTAGGTGGCATCCAAATTTTGCCGCACTTTTTACATTTTGTCCCTTGAAGTTTTTTTTCATTCATAAGATCGATAAAAAACTTGCTCTGCCCGCCCATTGTATATTTATATGAGATTTTTATCTCATCTCTAATCTGATGGTCTTGAAAATCTTTTTGACTCATGGTTTTTTTAATCCCTCCTCATTTGCCATTACTATTACTGCTGCATATGCCGCTCCAGGACCTCCAATTGAATGGGAAATTGCTCTTCCCTTTTCGATGGTGCATTGATGCTTGCCCGCATCCCCCCGCAACTGAAGGGCTGCTTCACCCGTTGACATAATTCCTGTCGCACCAACCGCATGTCCGCAACCAATTAATCCTCCACATGGACAACAAGGGAGTTCTCCATCGCGCATAGGTCCTCCTTCTTCTATCCATTTCCCTCCTTCACCGAATGGTACAAATCCCAATTCTTCATAGGAAATGACTTCTTGCCCTGAAAATGCATCGTGGAGTTCTGCCACGTCAATTTGCTCCTTAATCTTATTATAATCAAGTCCTGCCATTTTATATGCCATTTTAGCAGCATTTATGTTGGAATATAATCTTCCAATGCTTTCTCTATTCCCAATAAAACAATCTGTATTTGCGGCTCCCACGCCGGTAATCCAGATGGGGTTTTCTACGCCCAGCTCTTTCACTTTTTGCTCATTCGCTAATATGAGTGCCGCCGATGCTTCGGAATATAGACAGCAATCTAACATCTTAAAGGGATAGCAAATAATACGTGAATTTAATACATCTTGTACGGTTATTTCCATAGGAGATTGTGCTTTCGGATTGAGCATTGCATTCCCATGGTTCTTTACGCTCACTAAAGCCATTTGCTCTTCTGAAGGGTTTCCAAATTCATCATAATGCGCATTGACCATTGAGACATACGAGCTGGCCGCCATCATACCCATTGGGTATTCATAGGTCATATCTGCCGAGTAAGCTATTGCGTTAAGGACTTCAGGTGTTGTAGTTCCCGTTTGTTCATCGTAGCAATCATTACACTTCTCAAGCCCTATACAGAGACATAGATCTGAAAGCCCCGAAGCCACCTCAGAAAACGCAATTCGTACGGTATACCCTCCAGTGGCACCCCCACTTGCAATCCGTGTTCCCGGTTTGTCATTCATCCCAATATAACTATTTGTAAAAATATCCGGCATAAATTGCCTTTCGAATAACTCATTATAGATTCCATATACAGTGGACTCTAAATCCTTATGTGTTATTTCTGCTCCATTTTCATTAGCATCCGTAAGTGCTAATTTCGTGGCATCATATGCAAGTTCAAAATATGTTTTATCCAAATATCTTGCCTTAAAAGGAGTTCTCAGTATAATATGCTATTGCATATAATTATCCCGACTCCAATTATGGCTACTCTATTCGGCACTTTTATTTTTCACATTCCATTTTCTAATTTATTTTATTTACTATTATAGAATTATTGGTTTTAAAGGTATAAAAATATAAAAGATTTAGTTGAAAATATGTGATATTTCAACATAAAGGTAAATTAAGAAAGAATAGAATCCACGCTTTTTAAGGAGTGTTTGTTCAACAAAAGATTGGAAATTTCAAATTAAACAATTTGCATCAAATTTTCCAATAATAACTTTTAATTTAAAGAAAGAGGATTTTAATTTCTCAATAATAATAATTTTATAACTTTAAATATTGAAATCTTATTATCATGGGTTAAATAAAATGAATGCTAAATATAATTTTTGGTTCTACATCGGTAGTCAACCTCTCTATGGAGCCGAAATTTTAAATAAAGTCGAAGAACACGGTAAAATTATGACAGAAAGTTTTAATGTTGATGAGATAATCCCCTTTCAGATTATATTCAAAGGAGTGGGTACAACAACAGATGAAATTACATCACTCTGCCAAGAGGCAAACAATTCCGATACTTGTGCTGGACTTATTACATGGATGCACACATTTTCACCCAGTAAAATGTGGATCCATGGTTTAAATATTCTTAACAAACCGTATCTACATCTCAATACTCAATTCAATCGTAAAATTCCTTTTAAAACGATTGATATGAATTTTATGAATACTAATCAATCCGCTCATGGTGATCGGGAACATGGGTTCATTAGTGCTCGATTGAGACTGAAAAGGAAAGTTATTTGTGGATATTGGGAAGATGATTCAATGAGAAAAAGAATTGCTATATGGATGCGCGCTGCAATAGGAAGTATTTTTTCCCATAATTTAAAAGTTATTCGATTTGGAGATAATATGCGTTATGTTGCGGTAACTGAAGGAGATAAAGTCCAGGCAGAAAAAGATCTGGGATGGAGTGTGAATACCTATGCGGTTGAGGATTTAGTGAAAAAATTCAATCAAATTAAATCGGACCAAATCGAAGAAAAGATGGGAGAATATCGCGAAAAATATCATATTAACACAGAAAACTTAGAATCAATCAAATATCAAGCTCAGCTTGAATTAGCAATTTTAGAAATGCAAAAAGAATTGAATTTTTCGGCTTATACAGATTGTTTTCAGGATCTAGGAGAATTAGAACAATTACCGGGACTTGCAGTGCAAAATATGATGGAAAAAGGAATGGGATTTGGTGCTGAGGGTGACTGGAAAATCGCCGCTCTTGAGGCTGTGATGAGTGAAATGTCAAGAGATCTAGGAAGTCACCTTTCATTTATAGAAGATTATACCTATCATTTCGAAGAGGGAAATGAAGCAGTTTTGGGGGCACATATGTTGGAAATCTCTCCTGCTATCGCTCAAGATAAACCGAGAATAGAAGTTCATCAGCTAGGTATTGGAGGGAAAAATGATCCTGCTCGATTGGTCTTTGAGGGGAAAGAAGGTCCCGCCATTCTGGCAACAATTATTGATATGGGGGGGCGATTTCGTCTTATTGTACACGATATTATCGTTATTAAACCGATGGAAGCTATGCCAAAATTACCTACTGCTCGAGTTATGTGGAAGCCTCAGCCTGATATGATCACTGGAAATGAAGCATGGATCTACTCGGGAGGAGCACATCATAGCGTTATATCCTATGATCTTACTGCTGAACATATGAAAGATTTTGCAAGTTTAATGGGGATTGAGTGTATTTATATTCATAAAGATATAACGATTGAAAGTCTTCAAAATCAGCTTTTAATGAGCGATATAATCTGGAACCGCTAATTTTCAAACATGAATGAAAGGACAGAAAACCAGAGATTGCATTTTTTTGTAAAATTCAATAATCAATATTACTTTTTTAAATTCTGAATGAACCTTTTTTAATATCAAGAGTGTTATTATAATTATAAATAATAATATTCCTACTATGAAAAGGAATAAAAAATAGAAAATGATAAAAATAGAACTGATTAAAAAATGAAGACTAGAATTACTGAAAAATTTGGAATAAAATATCCGATTATGAGCGCACCTATGGGACCGTTCTATACCACAAAATTAGCAGTGGCAACATCGGAGGCGGGTGGTCTAGGGGTTATTAGTCATGCTACATTAAGGGGTAAAAACTCCGTAGAAGACTTCAAAGCGCAATTGGATTATGTGGTGGAGCATACTGATAAACCTTTTGGCTTCAATGTTCGCACCGCACGCGTGCAGACCGATCATAAAATTCTGGTGCGAAAAATTCCAGAATGGCGGGATAAAAATCCTAAATTAAAAGAGCAGCTTATTTACGGCTTAACGAGCGCAGGAGGACCCAGAAAGGCCGCCGCAATGTGGAAAAAAAAGGCACCAGATATGTATCACTTTCATGTTGGACCGGCATTATGGTTAGTAGATAAAATTGTAGAATCGGGATGCGATGGAATCGTAGCTACGGGAATTGAAGGTGGAGGACATCAAAGCTACGAGAATATATCTACTCTTGTATTGACTCAACAAGTAGCTCAGAAATATCCCGAAAAATTATTAGTGTCTTGTGGGGGATATGCAAGCCCTGAAGGGGTGGCAGCGGGATTAGCTATGGGAGCAGATGCGGTTGCAATGGGTACTCGTTTTATTGCTTCTTCTGACAGCGAATTTCACCAAAATTATAAAGACCTTATACCTCCAGCGAGTGCACGTGATACAATCTTAACTACAGGAGGTTTTGGTCCGATCCGCTTATTAAAAAATCAGTATGCTTTGGAGCATGGAGAAGTGGTTTCTAAAACAGAAAAAATTGCACAAGAACAAGCATTCACAATGGATGAATATTTAGAGGATCTGCATCATTATGAAATAGTGTATACAGAAGGAGATGTTAAAAATGGCGCTATTCCTGTTGGTCAGTCTGCAGGTTTAATAGATGATATACGTGATGTGGATGATATCATTAGTTCATTTACCAAAAAAACGGAGAAGATATTTAAAGATATTTGTTCACGTCTCTCTTAATCTACATACCTTTAATTTCTACTCATTTTTATTTCTTTTTCGATAATTTTTTCTTAACACACGGTTTTATTTTAATTGAATATAATTACCAATTATTAAGTTGTTATGCATAAAGCTTCGAAAAATTTACAAGAAAAGATACAAGAATTATCCCAAATTATTTATAGAGCTGCAACAATCTTATCCAAATGTAAATCATGTGGAACTTGTATTAAATATTGTCCGTTAAACTTAAGAGAATTTAATAAAGATGGAAAGGCAGTTACCGTTAATACCACGATATCGTGCGGGGGCTGTACTGTATGTTATCATAGATGCCCCGAACTCGCTATTCAACTGATAAAACTATCAAAGAACCCATAATTCTGAGAGATCACTTTATTAGCACTAAAACTTTATGGAAAAAACGTCCAGAATTTCTGAAAACAGAGCATATTGCTGAACAATTTAAAGAATTAATTAATCTACGGCTAAAATCAAAGGAAAAAAAGAAAGAAAGTATTTATAGAGAGGATTAAGACACTTAAGGGCCTGATTCAGTACATCCGGGGGTACTTACGCCCGCAGTTGCCATTGATAAACCATATGCAACTACTAACAATAAACTTAATGCCACAATTGCTTTTTTATAAGTTATTGGATGGTTTTTATGTGGGTATTTGATTAATAGACATTCATATCTACATGCTGCTATAAAAACCTCTCTCTTTTTTTAGGCAATTATTATCATATTAGAATCTTGAAATAATATATCGAAACTTTTTATTAAATGGATCTTCAATAATCCAAGAAAAGAATTGACGATGAGATCTTTTTTCTTGCCATAATTTTTCTATTCTTTGAATACCCTCCAATAATTCAGTAAGAAGATCTATAGTACAAGGAGTTTGTTGATGGGAGGGATAGATTTTTTGAATATTTCTCTTCTTGACCATATCGATTAGTTGTAGAAGTGTTTGCTCAATAAGAGGAATTTTCTGCTTAGATGGTAAGAATTGATCACCATAATATGCAACATCTCCGGTAAAAAGCTCTTGATTTCCTAAAAGGAGGCAGATGGAACCTGAGGAATGCCCGGGTGTGTGTATCACCTCTATTTTTCTGGTATCCAAATTGAAAACATCCCCATGCTTTAGCGTTTTGATTTTCTCACAAGCAGGAATTTTATAATTTCTTTTAGAATATATTTCAAAAATATCTTTATTATGCGAAAGATCATACGGATTTGAAACTATATGAGCTTCATTTTCATGGATATACACTTCTTCAAACTCATTATTTCCTAAAATATGATCCCAGTGAGCGTGTGAATTAATTACAGTTAACTGGCGATCATCAATTAGGGCATCAATAATTGGCTTTAAAGGGCAGATTCCACATCCAGTATCAATTAAAAGCGCTCTACGGGCTCCTAAAATAAGATATAGGTTAATAGGGTCATTAGTATAGATGGCATTTACTATTGAAATGTCCTCTTGAATGATATATATATCCTCTGAGACAATTTTCACTGTAAAATGGTTTGAATCTTCAATCATATATGGTAAGAATAAAATTATAGTTGTTTTTAATATCTGTTTAGCTCTTCATTAATTTATAATAAGCATTTAACATTTCATTACACATTGGATAATAATTTTATTGACTTTAATTTAAGGATATAATTTTTAAATTCTTTTTCTTAATGTAATTGATTTAGTTTGGATTCTTTAATTTAGTCAAGATACAACTTTTTAAGGATAAGGGTTTGTTCAAAAATAACTTTCCATTAGTTTTTTAAGAAGGTATTTCTTAAAGCTTTTGCAGTGGAAATTTCATC
>SHMU01000179.1 GCA_008080765.1 Promethearchaeota archaeon
TGAACCAGAAGCTTTTAGGAGAATTGATGGGGATTTGAGCCACAAGCCCCGCCTTTCAAGGCGGGGTAATTGACATGAAACAGCAAAACTTTTTACACCCTCAGGTATGTTGGACCATTTCAAATGGGGTGAGATATTTTCGCCATCGCAAGTAAATTTCGAATCTATTGATGTATTATGATGGATATCGTTACTCTCTAACTTCATATACTTACGAATGATTCTTTAATTTAAAATTGTTTTCCTTAGAATCTATAGGTTTTTTCTAAAGAAATATAGGTAAACTGAGCATTTGGTATTACTAGTTAAGAGTTGTGTGATTGAACTACTCCACCATAAATGGTGGAGATTCATCTTTCGCAAGACGAAGTTCCTTGTTCCTCGAGGTGTGCCGATACAGATTCGTGAGAATACTGATGGGTCTTACCTCCTCTCCGAAGGCGTGACTTCCCGTAGTCCCTACGGTACACCAGAGGTATGATTCTTGGTTCTCGAATCGTTCTTCTGTTACTTAAAAAGAAGAAATCATCTTTTAAATAGTTTAGAGTGCGATGGCTATTGTAGACTTTTTTCCAATTCCTCTTTCATTATATCCCTTGTAATTTTGGGATCAGCTTGCCCTTTTGTTTTTGCCATACATTTACCAATTAAAGCTTGGATGGCTTTTGGATTTCTAATATAATCCTTTACGATATCTTGATTGTTCTCTATTACTTCTTTTACTATTTTCCTAATTACCTTTTCATCGGAGATTCGCTGCTTCCCGGTTTTTTTGATGAGTTTTTTCGGGGATTCGCCACTCATCATGGCATCAATAAATGTTTTTGCTATCTTACCCGTTATTTTTCCTTGATTAATTAAGATAACAAGTTCGCTTAAAAGCTCTGGTGTCAACTGAGTTTGAGTAATATTGGTATTATTCTCATTTAACCAACGCGAAATATCTCCCATAAGCCAATTACAGATCTGATTAAAATCTGCTGAGGTAAAATCGTCGTTGGAATTTACTGTCTCCTCAAAGAAATCCGCTATATTCTTATCGATTACTAAGATTTCCGCATTAAATTCCGGTAGATCATAGTCTTTTTGGAAGCGTTTTTTACGCTCTGTGGGCATTTCAGGTAAATCATCTTTTACTTGTTGGATAAAGGATTGTTCTAATACGATAGGAACTAAATCCTCTTCGGGAAAATATCGATAATCCTTCTCGAATTCCTTTGTTCTTAGGGAGATGGTAAGCCTTCGGGTATCATCCCAATGTCTTGTTTCTTGAACTAATTCTTTTCCCCGTTTCAATACGTTTTTATGTCTCTGAATTTCCCATTTCAAAGCACGTTCCACCTCCTTAAAACTGGTAATATTTTTAACTTCGGAGCGAGGATGTCCCTTGAGAGATACATTGGCATCTACTCTGCAAGAGCCTTCTAAATCTAGGTCTGCAATTCCTGTATATTGTATAATTGATTTTAATTGATTCAAATATTCCCTTGCCTCTTCAGGAGATCGCAAATCAGGTTCTGAAACGATCTCAATAAGCGCAACCCCCGATCTATTATAATCTACTAGAGAATAAGGAGAGCTTGCAATACTGCCTTGATGAATCATTCTGGCAGGATCCTCTTCAAGATGGATACGGTTCAGACTGATTTTTTTAGGTTGAGAACCAATCTTTATCTCTATATAGCCACCATCGGCAAAAGCTTTCCCTCCAGCTTTATTATACTGACTAATCTGAAATCCTTTAGGTAAGTCCGGATAGAAATAGTTCTTTCTGAAGAAAAAGAACTCTTCGTTGATCTCGCAATTTAAAGCTAAAGCCAGTCGAGTGGCAAATTCTACTGCCTTTCTATTCAAAACGGGGAGTGAGCCAGGATAACCTAAACATATTGGGCATACTAGTGAATTTGGTTCCTTGCCGCGGTAGTGATTACCACATCTGCAAAATAATTTGGTTTCTAAATTTGTAAGTTGAATATGAACTTCCAGCCCTATAATAATTTCGAGCTCAGACATTTTATCTCCTTCTTTTTCCTATTTCAGGTAATTTTTTATATAGTTGTAGTTGTTGCTCCAATTGATATGCTATATTAAGAATTATTTGCTCCTCCCAATAATTTCCGATAATTTGAAAACCAATAGGTAATTTTTTCTCATCAAATCCGCACGGAATAGAAATCGCAGGTAAACCTGCAATATTGACGGGACAAGTTAGTATATCCATTAAATACATTTGCAAAGGATCATCAATTAATTCTCCAATCTTAAATGCTGTTGTTGGCATTGTGGGACATACTATTACATCAGCTTTTTTAAATACTTTTTGAAAATCATTTTTAATTAGCGTACGAACCTTTAGCGCTTTCATGTAAAACATGTCATAATATCCCGCTGAAAGGGCATAGGTACCCAAAATGATTCTTCGTTTTACTTCCGTGCCAAAGCCCTCTCCACGTGTTTTTTTGAAGACCTTAAAGACGTTAGTCTTTTGCTCGGGAGTTATCTTACCATAGAGTAATCCATCAAATCTTTCCAAATTTGAACTTGCCTCGCTCATTGCTAATAAATAATATGTGGGAATGGTATATTCTAAATGCGGCAAAGAGACATCAATGGTTTTTATATTGAGATCTTTTAAAATCTCTATAGCATCATTTACTTTTTGTTTAACTGAGATGTTTATTCCCTCTCCGAAATATTCTTTTGGAATTGCTACTGTTTTTCCTTTTATAGAGTCTTCTAAGTGTGCGATGTAATTATCAACCGTTACAACAGCGGAGGTTGAATCTAATGGGTCTTTTCCAGCCATTATTTCCATAAGAAGGGCATTATCTTTTACACAACGAGTAATGGGACCTATTTGCTCTAATGAATTTGCATAAGAGACTAGACCATAGCGAGAATTTCGACCGTAAGTTGGTTTTAAACCCACTACACCGCAATATGCTGCGGGACACCTTACACTCCCTCCAGTATCGCTTCCTAAGGAGAGTATTACTTGACCGGAAGCAACAGCAGCTCCTGAGCCTCCACTAGATCCTCCTGGAACATATTTATTGTCCCAGGGGTTATAAGTGGGGCCATAGCAACTATTTTCCGTTGAAGAACCCATCGCAAATTCGTCCATATTGGTACGTCCAACACAAATTGCATTATTTTGCTCCAATAATCTTTCTACGACTGTAGCATTATAAGGGGGATGATATCCCTTCAAAATTTTGGAGCAGCAAGTTGTAGGAGAATTCTTTACGCAGATACAATCTTTAATTGCTATTGGTAATCCATATAATTTTCCTATAGATTCACCTTTTGCATATTTCTTATCTAAAATTTGAGCCTTATTAAGAGCCTTTTCTTTAGATAAATGAACAAATGAATGTAAATTATCCTCTGTTTCTTCTATCTTACTAAAAGTATGGACAATGATATCTTCAATTTTAAGTTCATTGTTTCTTATCTTTTCTATTAGTTCATAAGCCATGAAATTTGAAAGTTTCATAAAATAATACCTTAGTAATCTCTGTAATTTCTAAAATGCTTGAATTCTAAAAAATTTAATTTCTATGAAATTTTAATCTAACATACTACTTTTTAATATTTTTTTTTAATTTTCGAGGAATTAAGACTATATGATTTCTAAATTCATACAAGGCAAGGATTAATTTATAATATTTCATATGTTTACATTAAAAAAATAAAACGAACCAAATAATGCCAAAGATATTTGAAAATATCAGAATTTTAGATTGTAGCCAATTTATTAGTGGTCCTTGGACCACGATATTTTTTGCTGACCAAGGGGCGGAAGTAATCAAGGTAGAATTATATTAGCTTATCGCTAACATACTATAACCTCCTCCTTTTGGAGAAGCATTCCGATATTTTACCGTTTATGATAAAACAATTTTTCCCTTATTTTCTATTTTAAATCGGGGAAAAAAATCCATTTCATTGAATCTCCGAAATGAAAAAGCTAAAGAGCTTTTCAAAGAATTGATAGCAGAATCAGATATACTTGTCGAGAATTTTGTGAAAGGAACCATGGAACGGTGGGGACTCGGATATGATATCCTAAAGGAGATAAATCCTCGGCTAATTTACTGTAAAATTTCAGGTTACGGCAATGAGGGTTTAGAACGCTACACCAATAAAACAGCATTTGATATCATTATACAAGCGGAAGCTGCAATATTAGATGCCTTAGGATTAAAGGAAGGTCCTCCTAAACTACCTATTGCGGATTATTCTGCGGGGCATGTCGCAGCAATCGGCATCAGTCAAGCACTTTATTATAGAGAAAAAAGGGGTAAAGGGCAATTTATAGACATATCAATGCATGATATAATGTTTGCCATTAATATGCGAGCTCAAGCAAGAGAGTTTATGCCCATGGCAAAGAGTTTGGATTTAGGAACTAAATTTCTACCAATTTATAATCAATATCACACCAAAGATGGATTATTTGCAATGACCACTTTAACCGAGCGGCAATTTAAGCGATTATGCGAAAATATCCTTAAAAAACCTGAGCTTATACAAGATTCCCGCTTTAATAACCCTATTATAAGATTTAATCATGTAGATCTATTAGATGAGATTATTGAAGAATGGTCAACAACTAAAACCCTTCAAGAGGCACTCGAACTTCTCGAAGCAGAAAGAATTCCTTGTGGAGAGTCGCTAAGCATGTATGAAGTTCACAATCATCCGAATCTGAAGGCAAGAGGAATGTTGTGCGATCAGTTTGATTTCTCTGAATATAATGTAAAAAAAGCAACCATTCCAAATAGATTAATACAATTTTCTGATACACCCGGAGAAGTTTTAGCACCAGGTCCTAAATTTGGGCAGCATAACGAAAATATTTATTGTAATCTTCTAAATTATTCAAAAAAAAGTTTAGAACAATGGAAAAAAGATAAAGTTATATAAGAATATTTTTCCTTAATTTATTAGTAAAGAGATATAGTTCAAAATTTTATAGCTGAAAAAGAAAATTGAGCAATATAATTAATTTTAAAATTCATACTCTTCTACTTTGAGAGTAGGTAAAACCTTTTGTAGATTCTTTTCAGTTGTATGAAGATAAATTTTTCTATTTAAAGCATAAGCAATAAGCAAACAATCATTATATGAGAGAATGTTTGAATATTTGCATTTTAATTCTCCTGCTTTAAAGATTAATGAAGAGTTTAAATTAACTAATTTAATTGGAAAACTATTTATAAAAGACGCAATTCTTGTTTCGGCAGCTATTTTACCAAGAAGTTTACAGATATGGAAATATGCTTCAACTAAAATAGGATAAATAATAAATACTTCCATTTTTTTATTCCTTACATCTTTCATTAAATTAATAATTTTCTTAGGTGGATTTTCAGAGTAAAATTGTGTGATAATTCCCGTATCTAAACAACCTTTGTTTTTCAATTACTGCTCCCTCTTAAGTTCTTTTCGTTTAATATTTTTTGCTAAATTCTTCATTTCTTCTGAACTATATGAATTTTTTCGTAATTCTTTATCACTTCTGATAGGAATAATTTTCAATGACCCCTCATCTTCTAAAATGAGAACTCTATCACCATCTTTTAATTTATATTTTCTTCTAAATAAAGCTGGTATTGTAATCATTCCATTATTAGTAACTTTAACGGGTTTTTCTTTAATTATTTTTTTTATACTCATATTTAGTAAAAGCCGAAACTACTTAATAAATTCTTTTTTTATTAAGTAAATTGGGAATTTATTAATATTATCATTATTTCTAAAAATCTTGTTAGATTAAAGATTTTGACCCTGCAATTAAATCTAAGTATAAAAGATTGAAATTTAAAAAACCCTAGTAGGTTTTTCACTCTTTCCAATAATATTTTTTATGAATTTAAATGAAAATTACCAATATTATTTTATGAATATGTTTTCAATTTTCTTAGGTAATAGGAATCCGATATAGAAAAAGAAAGCAGAACATGTCACTGTAATTCGAGCAAACACGAAAATCCATATCTCTTGAAAAAATACCTCTAAAATACTCGCCAATGTAAATATAACAAATGAAAAAGCTAAAAACTTGCCCTTTAGCCTAATTTTAGTATCATCTGCTCTTAAAGATTCTTTTACAAACCAGAATCCAAAAGATAAAAAAACTATAAGCTCACCCATTAAATAAATATAGCTAAACCATCCATACACTATTTGTATAGGCGCCACTGGTGTTCCTAACCATGAAATATTAGTAAATATGATTATAATATAAAGGATTTCAACACTAAGTCCAAATACAATCGCTAATATCTTTATAATTTTACCTTGAGTTGTTTTGATTGGTAATAATTCGGTCATAGCAAACACCCAAAAAATCTGAGCAATAGATACAATACCTCCATGGGCAATAAAATGTAATTCCCAAGGAGGAATAATATTAAAAAATAATATAATAATAAAATTAAAAGTCACTCCAAACCAGCAGGATGCTACACCAAAATACTCAATACCTACATAAGATATAGTTTTTAGTTCTAATTTTATACCTCGATAAATCATCTTACCGCTTATAATAAGAGTTACTATAACAAATAATAATGTTGTTATACCAAGTATAAGAAATTCTAAATTCTCCAATAAAAAATTTAGAGGATTGGATATCCAATCTTGAAATTGCATTTAAATTTTCACCCATTTATCAAACTTAGTTAGTATTTGAATATTTTTTTAATAGTAAATTAATGGATTATTATAATGTTTGATCATATATATACATAATTTTTCTCTTCTTATAACTAATAGCTTTCAGAATGCAACATTTAAGCTAGCGATAGTGGTCAACGCTACTGAAATAATTACATATAAGGCATAAAAAATTAATATTAAAATTTTAATCACCTTTATAATCTAATGGGTTAGAGGAAAATATTAATTATAGAAAATTGAAAGCAGTAGTATGCGAATTTAAACCAAAAAAGTATTGCAAAATTTATCGAAATTGCAAAGCAAAAGTAAAATTAATGAATAAAACACCCTTCAAGATTTCGAAAATAAGTTCTTGAATATTATTAGGAGGGGATAAAATTTTGATTAAAAACGAAACCAAAGATCATCCAGAGATGAAAGAGAAAGAGATTTTAATAAAAATGTGCAAGCTTAGCGAGAAATTGAATGGGTAGAACATTTTTTATTAAATCTTTAAATGAATTAATAGGATATGATTTCAAGGTTTTTTTAATGCGATATAATATAATTTATGTATATGGAATCCGGTTCTCCCATGATTTTCGGTCTCTTCATAAAGTTTGGTCTCAATAATTTGAAAATATTTAAAATGTATGTGAAGATCTTTTTCTGTAAAATAATGAACGGGTCGACCAGGTTTACTTTCAAAAGTATTATATTCGACATACTTACCCTTTCCAATTGATTCTTCCTTATCAGAAAACACCGTAAAAACCGCATATCCAGGGCTTTTCAGTAGATTATAAGTAAATGTTAGTATGTTCTTTCTTTCTTCCTTCAGAAAAAGATGGAGAACATTAAAGCCATATACAGCATCAAAGCGAATATTGTTTAATTCTGGAATACTTGGGAGATCTAAGATGGATCCTTGATAAAAATTTGTGACTGGATCGAATCTCACTGCAATTTTGAGGGCTCTTGTAGAAATCTCAATACCTGAAACATCATACTTTCTTTGCGAAAAAAATCGAGAATTTCTGCCGTATCCTGCACCTAAGACCAAAACTCTTTTAACATTACCTCTCTTCTGAAAGAATTGGTGAGCCCATTTAGCAGATTGACTGGATTGATTGCCCCATATTTTTTCTTCTTCCTGAAACCGGGATTCCCAGTATTTTTTCTGAGTGTTCATTATTTAGTACAAAAATGTAATATAAGGCTTTAGATTATAGGAATTAGTCAAATTTAACTAATTGCGAAAGAAGTCCCCTCCATTCATGGAGGGGATGAATTTCGCAGAGCATCTCCATGGTTTATGCTGTGGGTGAGATTTTCCGCATTATACATCACTAAAGTAACGGACCCCCTCCTTTTAAATACCTCGCATACTATACACTAGTATAGAAAGAGACCCTCGCAAGGAGAAGAGAACGTGCAATTAACCCAAAAAATTCGGATTTATCCCACAGTAGATCAATTAGAACTCCTGTGGGATTTATCGGAGAAATGCCGCTTGATTTATAACTTTGCACTTTCGGATCGCCTCA
>SHMU01000180.1 GCA_008080765.1 Promethearchaeota archaeon
CAATGTGAAAACGATGGCACGGAAGAAAAAAACCACCAAATCGCCCAGACAAAACAAATCGAACAAGACTCTTCATCATTCAATGCAAAACACGGGCTCATTGGGAAGATTTGTCCAATTCTTAACCTATAAAGCACAAAAAATAGGCAAAAGAGTAATAAGAATTGATGAATCATACACCACACAGACCTGTGCGAAATGCGGGAAAAGAGTAAAGCGTTCATTGTCCGAGCGTACTATTACTTGTGAATGCGGTCATCAGATGGATAGGGACTTAAATTCCGCCGTGAATATCATGGTAACGTTCTTGACATCCGATGACTTATCGCATCAACCCTCCTTGAAGGAGGAATCCTTTCTGCGCACGTGGAAGGGGTTTATCGCGACAGACAGCTCTAAGATATGCCCGTCAGCTAATGCTTAGTGAACTCGTGGGAACCCCCGTCTTTTAGGGCGGGGAGGCTTCAAGTAGATTATAAGCTAATTAATATAGTCATTTTTTTCAAAAGTAAAAAAAAACAATTAATAAAAATAAGTTATCCTAACTAACGTGCGGTCCATCCTCCATCCAATCTCAAATCAGCGCCCGTCATATACGAAGCATCTTCAGAGGCAAGAAAGAGAATGCCAGCAGCTATTTCTTCTGGAGTTGCCCAACGTCCTAACACCCCTTCTTCTTCAAATTCTTTTTTCACCAACTCATAATCAACACTCCGATCCTTAGCTTGTTTAGTAACATCGCTTTGCAGCATAGGGGTATCGGTAGCACCGGGCGAAACGCTATTAACGCGCACATTAAATGGAGCTAAATCTAAGGCAAGAGCTTTTGTGAAACCAAGAATACCTGCTTTAGTTGAACAATAGTTAGCATGATTTATTTGTCCAATATGGGCAGCGACTGAAGCCAGAGTTATGATAGTTCCAAAATTCTGTTTTTTAAAATATGGAATTGCATATTTACAGGTGTAATAGGTCCCTTTTAAATTCACATCAATCAGTAATTCATAATCTTCATCAGGAAATTCATCAACGGGTCCCACTCGCACCACTCCTGCGTTCGCAACTAATACGTCAATTCGTTCATAGTGCTCAAATGTAATATTAATCATTTCCTTTATCTGCAAGGGATCTCGCACATCAACTTTCATCGTAATGGTTTTATTCTTGGCTTCTCCTAACAAATTATAAGTTTCTTCCAAATTTTGCTCATCTATATCAGAAATTACTTGAAAGGCTCCTTCTTCGGCAAACATTTTTGCAGTTGCTCTTCCTATTCCGCTTGCAGCTCCAGTTAATACAATAATCTTATCTTTAAATCTCATCATCTTCCAATTTAAGTATATGTTATAGTTCTATTATATAAATAAGTTGAAAATAAATAAAAAAAATAAATTATTTGACAATAGTACGTTTTTCTAAACTCGATAGTCTTTCACAGCCCGTATCGGTGACTCTATAACAATCCTCTATGCCCACTAGTCCTTGACCTCTAACATTAAGCCACACTTCAATATCAAGCACCATATTTTTCTCAAAAGGGATGTCCATCGCACCCATAGGTCCAAACATATGAGCTTCTTCGCATTCTAGCCCGATATGATGCCCGGTAATTAAGTAAAACCCTCTTTTTGTTAACTGTTTTAGGTAAGCTTTTGCATCTTCCGCTAATTGATGGGGATCAACTCCGGGTTTAATATTGTCCACGCAAAAATCTTGTACTTGAATCATATATTCTAATGCGTCTTTCGCTTTTTTTGGTTCTTCTCCCACTACGACTCCCCTACTTACATCAGAAATATATCCTTCCCATACCGCACCAAAATCAAAACGGACAATATCATTAGGAGTCACAGGAATGCCGAGCCCAGGTGCTTCTGGATCCGATGGACCTATATTCATTGTCAAATGATCCCAGCCCCATGCGCCTTCCTCTACGATTGTTTTTCTGGCTATTTTCAACAGCTCAGTATCCTTTACACCTAATTCAGTAGCCTCAATACACGCCTCTATTGCTTTTTCTGCTACTTCAGTAGATTTTTTGATTCTCCGAATTTCTTCTTCGGTTTTTACTAACCTCATGTCCAAAAACGCTTTATCTCCCTCAGCAAAGGTTGCATTAGGAAATTTCGTTTTAAGAGCTTCAAATTGATATCGAGGCATCAATGATTCCAGACCTATCGTTTTATTCTCTAATCCCCATTCTTCAATCTTGGAAGTCATCATTTTTAGAGCGCCCTCAACAGCACCAGCGCGATATACCTGACTAGGGTCGATCCAAGAAAATTCTTCTACACTATCATAAAGTGACCACAAAATAGCGCTCTCCTCGCCATTTCTTTTTACCATTGATAGAAATGGATATTGATTTTTCAATACATATAAAATTGGATTAGGTGCAACGTGAGTCACGGGCAATCCTGTAGTATAAAAAACATTGACTGGTGTTGAGGCAATTAATAAATCAATATCGTGAGATTCGAGAACTTCTTTGGCCTTTTCTTTTCTATATCCTATGGGTTCCATTCTATTTCAAATCTTTAATATTTTAATTTCCTATGATTATATTATTATTTAATAACTATTTGATTATTAGTATAAAAATTATTTTGAGTATTTATTATTCCACTTTTGTATTATGAACGTTATAAAATATGGTATTGTGGGGTTGGGAGGAGCATGGATGTTTCATAGTGCGGGAGCAAGAGAGAATAAAAAAATAAAATTCACATCGGCTTTTGATATTGACCAGAAAAAATTGAAGAAAATCGCCCGTATCTATAAGATGGATACCTTTACAGATTACCAGAAGTTTTTACAAAGTGATATTGATGCGGTACTCATAATGGTTCCGCATTATCTTCACGAACAGATGGTTGTACAAGCTGCAGAAGCAGGAAAACATGTGCTCTGTGAGAAACCTATGGCAAGAACCTTAGAGGAGTGCGACCACATGATTGCGGTTACTAAAAAAGCAGGAGTAAAATTTATGATCGCCGAAAATCATCGTTTCTTACCGGCACATCAATATATTGTTGATGCTATACAGAAGGGATGGATTGGTAGAATTTTTTTAATACGTGCTTATGAAGGAGTTAATGAAATTGCGGGTTTGATGAATCCTACATTATGGAAAGGTGAAATCGATCGAGCAGGTGGAGGTGCTCTGATGGATATGGCAGTCCATAAATACGCTACTCTCAATTGGATAATAAATGATACAGTAGAATCGGCGTATACCTGGATTACCAAACAATGCACCAATCTACAGCAAAAAGCAGAGGATAACGCGATGAGTTTCCTTGAATACAGAAATGGCACTATAGCCAATGTTACCGTCAGTTTTACCGTTGTAACTCCTCCGACTAATTCTCTGGAGATCTATGGAACGGAAGGCACTATCTTGGAAAATCATATGTGGCCAAACCCAGTAAAAATTAATAGTACTCATAAGGATTTGGGAGAGAATAGAAATAGATGGTACAAGCCAGACATTGAGCATGGACGATTTCCCAAATATTACGAGATATCTGCCCGTATAGAAGATAATTATTTTACAGAATGCATTTTAAATGACGAAGAGCCGGAATTTACACCTCAGCAATCGAGGGAAGCCGTAGCAACGGTTCTATTAAGCTATTTATCGGCAATAAAACAAAAAACCGTGCATTATGAGGACTTAATACAGATTTATAAAAATCAGGGAACCAAATCTATTTTTGAAGGGCTTTCTGATGCAATTATCAATAATTGTCCAGAGCCCTGAACTATATAAGATGGAATTATCAATAATTGTCCAGAGCCCTGAATTATATAAGATACAATTAGATAAAGAAATCAATAGGAGCAAACAGAAAGATTGCAAGAATCGCAGCCATCGGAAAGGTCAGTACCCAAATTAACACCGTTTTCCATAATCCTTTTTTTACAGGAGCCCTCCGAGCTTTTGCTAGGCCTAATAACGATGCAACTAACATGTGCGAGCCTGAAAGGGGTATTCCTAAAAATGTTCCTACAAACAAGATGATTGCCGTAGGTACTTGAGAAGCAAATGCAGAACTCGGCACAAGTTCTGTAATATCCCCCACACTTTTTATTACAGTTCGTCCCAAAACTATAATCCCTAAGGAAAAACTGATTCCTGCAATGATCAATATAAAATTAAGATCAATCCCTATTCCTACAACAATTCCTACTGCATTGGAACAATCATTTCCCGCTCTTGAGAAGGCTGTCAAACAGATAATTGCCACTAATATATAAGAAAAGTTTCTCTCGGTACGTTCAAAATCTTTGAATCCATTCAATTTGCTAATAACAGTTTTGTGTATTAGTTTATAGACGATATAAGAAACAATATATCCTATAACAGGTGAAAGCACCCACCAAAAGCCCATTTCAAGAATCTTTATCCAGTTAACTCCTTGAATCCCTGAAATGAGCAACCCTACACCGATTATACTTCCAATTGTGGAATGTGTGGTAGATATAGGAACTCCAAGAATAGAAGAAATTATTAACCAAATAGCTGTTGAGATGAGAATTGTAAGAGCAAGAGCATCGTTAACTTCTACATTCAATAACTCTTTTCCTACAGTTTCACTTACACTTCTTCCCAGAAGAAAAGCTCCTAAAACTGCTAAAATGGTGGTTAATACGAGTATTTCTTTCATTTTTAGTGTTCTAGAACCATGGACAGTAGAGAAGGTCTCATCATTAGCTCCAATCGAAAATGCAATAAACACAGAAAAAATCGTAAAAATAATAAGAATAATGGACGTGTTCATAATCGCTTACTCCTTTTATCTACTTGGATATTTTATGATGAGTCCCCGTAAATAATCAGCAATATCTTCCACATGTGAAATGACATCATATAAATAGGTCACGAGTTTAGAGGTTAAATATACTTTCAAAGGTTTTTCAGGTTTTTTAAAGAGAATGCCAAGCAAATTAAACTTAATTTTTCGAGCCTCTCGTCTGGTTTCTTCAATTTGAAAGGTCTTTTCATACGCTGCGTCAAAATTGGTTTCCATCAATTCTAAGGTTTCAACTAGCATTTTCATAAGCTCGGAGCAGATATTACAAAGTCTTCCAAAATCATCAATAATTTTATTATAAATCTGAAAGGGATAGATTTGCAAAAAACGTGCAAAGAATTCTATTCGCCCCAGAGTCTCATCTACAAGCGTTATGATTTTATATCTATCTTCCACTAAAAAAGGAAGTGCCCGCTTATCTTGAAATAATACTTGAATGTATTTTTCTTTAATCCTATCACATTTCTTCTCAGCTTGAATTACCCCCTCCAATTTGTCTCTATCTAATTGATGATTTAGAAAATCCTCCATAACTTCTTTTAATAAATGAACTCCTTTCATTAATTCATCATTGTATTCCTTTGCTAACTCATCTATACTTTTTGAGGTTTTAATCTTCATTGTAAAATCAGAATATATTTCGAAGTAATATATATAATATATAGGAATATAGAAATAATTAAAATTAATAAAAATTTACATTAGCTATTTTGGTTTTAAGTGATTTTCTAATAATTAAAAAATATTTCTATAGAAAATATTAAACCATAAGTTAGAAAAGAAATTAGTATTCAAATGCTACCATTCTTTCATCTTATAGAATTAATCAAGTACTTAACTCATGGAAATCCAGTAGAAAGATATGTTGGGATAAACAATGGTTTTTTTAGAACCTTCCGTGGATTTAATTGTGGATTAAAGAATTTTCCCATTAATACAGACCCTCTAATGATTGGAAACCACAATCCTCGAAAACTCTCATGAATTATAAAATCTTTGGAGTCTCCACAGTATAACAATACACCAATTCTTCTCTGAAGTGCTGCTTTAACGATTTTATCTGATAAATATTGTAGTGTTAATTTTAATCTTTGAGCGCCTGTGAATAGAGTTTTATTGAAAAATAAATCGTGAACAATACCTATACGAAAGCATATTTTAAATTTAGGTATAAACATATGTTCGTATGTTATACATGCCCCACCAATTATATTGCTGTTCCTTCTTATTAAAATGTAGGTGGGCTTTTCTCTGTGAGAAGGAACGTTTTTTCGAGCCCAATTAAGCTTTTCGTTATCGTAAAGTGAAAATCCATTATATAAATTTGGAATTATTGAGTTTAGTGCAGTTATGAATGTCTCATGATCTTCATTAAAATGTATTTCATATGAAAAATTACGAATGTACAATGAGCATTTAAGCTTAAGTTTTAAGAAGAGTCGAGGAATTACTGAATAGATCAAAAAAAGTGGAAAGAGAAGAAGTACAATGGGAATCTCTCTTACTAATCTAAACAGATGAGGAAAAGACAGATAAATATTTAATAATGTTATATCCTTAAATCCCAATAAAACATATATTTTATCCCGTGCAATACCTTCAGCTGCAGCCGTTAAAAGAGATAAATCGCAATTTCTTTTTTTCATATAATCAATTGCCATCTCCATTAATCGTGTTGCGATTCCTCTCTGTGAATAATCAGGATGACAGGCAACATCGTTAATATCACCTACTAAATAGTTTTTTCCGTTTATGTTTATTTCTTCTACTAAATTTACAAAGACGGACCCTACTATCATCTTTTTATTTATATCTTCTGCAATCTGGATCATTTCTGGGTCAAAATTGGGTGATTCTAAATAACGCCATTTTTCAATAGCTCTTGTTCTGAAATAACTCTTCCCATCTCTTAAAAATGCACGCAGATAGAGTTCCCTGAGTTGAGTATTATCACCTTCTCGATAATGCCGAAATTCTATATTATTCATAGTACAAAAGCAATATTTATATAATAATGATGTTTGTTAGTTAATTATTATACATATAGGTAATAAAAGAGGCAACTCAAAATGAAGTTAACAGATATTATTATTCTAAAAAACGATCATGCAAAATTGTTAGAAGAGCATGGTATTAAGACCCCAAATGATTTACTTGAATTGAGTAAGAGCAAGATAAATAATTTAGCTAAAAAGACGGGTATTGATGCAAAATTAATAGATACTTGGCAAGAGCATGCCGATTTAATGAGAATTGAAGGAATAGGTCCCGAATATGCACATTTAATTAATTTGATTGGTATTGATTCCGTAAAAGAATTGTCTATGCGAAATGCTAAGAGTACATTAGAACGAATGGAAGAGTACATAAAAAAAAATCCAAAAGTAATTTTAGAACTTCCTCAAATAGAGGATATTGAGCATTGGATTGAACAAGCCAATACCTTTAAACAAAAATATGGGGAGTATGGAAAGAACTATTGGAATGAAAAATGGTCGAAGGCTCCAATCATCTACAAGGGGCGCGCTCTTCGGGGAGGTTCCTACAATCAAATAGTTGCGATTGATGTGCGCACCTTTTTAAAGAAGGATGATGCTATCCTACAGAAGGTGATTTCTGTGTTTAATTTAAAAAAGCCAACTATGAATGAGACGGCATTAGCATGTCAACAATTTGTTCATGATAGCATAAAATACATTTTTGATGAATTAACCGCAGAATGCGTGGAATATTGGCAATTCCCCTTTGAGACAGCACAATCAGGTGCTGGAGACTGCGAAGATGGGGCAATCTTTATGGCAGGGCTTATGTTAAATGCTGGTATCCCCTCCTGGAGGGTCAAAGTCTGTGCAGGGAATGTCTTACAAGACCCTAGTGTTGCTCCAAGTGAGACGAATGAAGGAGGGCATTGTTATACTCTTTACTTAGCAGATAGACCCGATTCCAAACGGAAATTAGAGTGGGTGATATTAGATTGGTGCTATAATGCCGACCCAGAGGTGCCAATAGAAAAAAAACCTCTTGCAAGAGAAGGAGGGCAAAAAAAAGCCTATAAAGATGTGTGGTTTACATTTAACGATGAAAATTGTTGGAGCAATTCTGCATTTGAAATTGAAGGCGATAGAATCAGTAAAAATCAGAAAGCAAAGAAAGAAAATGTATTAAACAGAATTAAAAATATAATAGATAAAATTAATATCAAATCCAAAGAATAAACTCATCAACAAAAAAGTAGGAAAGAAATATTAAAAATTAATATCAAATCCAAAGAATAAACTCATCAACAAAAAAGTAGGAAAGAAATATTAAGGGTTTGTTCAAAAATAACTTTCCATTAGTTTTTTAAGAAGGTATTTCTTAAAGCTTTTGCAGTGGAAATTT
>SHMU01000181.1 GCA_008080765.1 Promethearchaeota archaeon
GATGAAATTTCCACTGCAAAAGCTTTAAGAAATACCTTCTTAAAAAACTAATGGAAAGTTATTTTTGAACAAACCCTAAGGAAAAGATGCCATTAATTGCATCTTGAACTAACAAAGCCATTTTATTTCCCCTAATTATTTAATATGCTATATATCAAGTTTAATATTTATATATATCAAAATAATAAGGATCTTTTATAAAGCTTATTATTGGTTTTGATAATTATGAGTTATAACTAACACCAACTACTACATTAGAAAGAAGTATATGTCTTAAATGCAAAATTCTTCATCTTATCCCTACAAAGGAAACCCCTTAATTAGCAATCGTGAAAGAAGCTCTTTTTATTTATTGCTTCATAAAGGGAAAATATTGAGTTATTAAAGTACTAATTCCTTCAAACCGATTGAGATTTCCATCCCATGTTTCAAATTGGGTTTTATATTTCTCAATTAAAGCACGCGAAAAGGAAAAGAGGGTATTTTGTAGAAGAAAAGTCGAACGGCTGACAATGAGCACAACAGAAATGCGATCAATTGTCTGAAACAAGATAGTCCGGTCTTTCATTCTGATTTGGCTGAGTCCATGTTCTGATTTAAAAATGTTGGTAAAAACGACTGAAAGCGCACTTAAAGCCCCACCTACTAGATTTTCATCAACATCAGAAAAGAAATCGTGGAATTCTTGAGCATAATATGTTCTTCCGTCTTTGTTAGTAATGATAAGGTAGAGCAAATGTTTTGGATTTAGAAATACCATATTTGGATTTCTATAAAAGCTGAATCCTAATAAAAAGATTCCCACAGAATTAAAAAAAAGGATCCATTCGCGATGATTGAAAGAAACAGGGATAATCAACCCTAAAACGGTAACTAATAACCCAATAAATAATAATTTAAGAGCCCGTTGTTGAATATGATGTTGCGATAATTTTCTAATTTGTAATAATATTATTACGTAGTAAATAAACGCGGATACTACTAAAATTAAAATAATGATTTGTATTAAAAAGTTATATTGAAAATTATAGATACCTAAGGTGTTGTCATAATAAAATTCGTAGTTAGCGGGAAGAAACGCCAGAAAAATATAGCCTGTTAAGAGGGTGGTAAAATAGAGAATTTCATAAAGCGGAGGGCGGTCATAATTTAATAGAGCCAAAAAGAGATAAGTAACAAAGAATGTTGCATTTCCAGTTATTCCGAAGACTTGATATGCAATATATGGAATGTAAGACAGACTTGGATTTGGAATATCAAAAAAGCAGATTATTAGTATAGATAATCCGTTTATAAATACAATGAGAAAGCTACTCAAGAGTACTAAGAAAATTTGATTTTTTGACGCCCGATAGGAATTAGATGAAATTGCGATATTAAAGGAGCAAAAACCAATTTGAATCATTCCCAGACCAAATAGAGTTACTTCCATACTTTACTTTATCTCAATAATTGTAAGATTTCTAATGATAAAGAAAAGTTATACTAATATATCAATTTTTAGATAGAATTGAGAAAAACTCATTTTATTTTTAAGAAAAAAGATGTATAAAATTGTATTTTATAGAATATTTTATCCATTCTTCCGGAAAACAAAAAAATAGTTGAAGCATGAGATTTTCTATAAACCTAGTAAAGTTTTATGAGAGAATCCATAAAAGTTTCTGGTTTCTTATATCCCATCAAATTGAGCATTGTTGCGGCAACATTTCCTAGCCCCGGTTCTTTTATCTTGTCATTGATTCGATATTCCTCATTATGCTTTGAATCGACAATTGCAAACATAACAGGATTTAGGGAATGTGCTGTTTGATGCATATCATCCATTTCCTCAAGATTGCCATGATCAGCAGTAATCACCGCAATTCCTTTTAACTCCATAACTTTTTCTACAGTTTCTTTTACGCATTGGTCTACTATTTCTGCAGCTTCTATTGCGGCTTCAATATTTCCTGTATGTCCAACCATATCGCCATTTGCCCAATTTACTCGCAAGAAGTTATAGGAGCCAGCATCTAAAACCTCAATCAATTTATCTTTCACCTCAACGGCTTTCATTTTAGGATGAGATTCTATCATTTCACTGGGATCCGATTCAATTTCAATATATTCCTCAAACTGTTTACATACATATCCCTCCTTGTTTCCATTCCAAAAGTAGGTGATATGTCCATATTTATGGGTTTCTGCAATAGCAAATTGGTTAATTTGTTCATTACAAAGATATACCGAAAGGGAATCCTCTACTTCAGGAGGATCTATAAAATAATTATGGGGTAGCTTGATCTTTTTATCATATTGCAAAAGCCCATAATAAAAGACATTGGGAGCACATTTTTTGATGAACCTATATTCGCGATCATCAAATGCTTGGGAAATTTCAATAGCTCTATCGCCTCTGAAATTAAAATTAATCACCACATCCCCGTCTCCCATCTTACCCAGTGGTTGCTCATCTTGATCGATTATGACAAATGAAGGGAGATATTGGTCGCTGATCTCGGGGTTGTTCTCTCGTGCTTTTCGGATTGCTGCGCCGGCACTTTTAAAATAACCCTCATACTGTTCATTTTGTTCGGGAATCGCACACACATGCGCATCCCAACCCCGCCGAACAACTTCCCAATCAGAATAATATCTATCCATGGTCACTCTCATTCTTCCTCCTCCAGAAGCGATTTGATAGTCATAAGAGTTTGTATTATTAATTTGCTTTAGCTCTTGCTCAAGTTGATCTATATAATTCAGAGCAGATTGAGGAGGTACATCTCTCCCATCCAAAAGGGCATGAATTCTTACCTTTTTCACTTTGGAATCGCGCGCTCCATATAATAATCCAATTAAATGAGAGATATGGCTGTGAACATATCCATCTGACAATAACCCCATCAAATGAAGTGTTTTTCCCCCATTTTTTATTTGTTCCATTAAACGTTGCCATTTATCGGTTTTAAACAAATTTCTTGATAAAATAGCTTCTTTGGCTAAAGTGGCTCTCTGTTTAACAATCCTTCCTGTACCAAGTGCATTATGTCCTACTTCGCTATTCCCCATTTCTTTATCTGTAGGTAATCCCACTGCAGTACCATGTGCTTTTAGCTGTATATAGAGATTATTTTTAATGCATTCTGTACGGATTTTGTCTAAAAAAGGAGTATCTGCAAGATGTAATGCATTTTTCTCATTATTTTCTCCAATGCCCACTCCATCCATAATAATTAACACTAAAGGACCTTTTCTTCTTGAAAATTGTTCTAATTTTTGAAGCGTATATTGTTCCATAATTCTTTTGTTTTTTCTTTAAAATTTACATTAGATTACATTAAATAAGGAGTAATAACAATATAAATAAGATCTTAATACTTCATCGGACTAATTTAAAACTTCTCTTAAAGATTTATATTTCAATCATTTAAACGGTTTTATTTAGCGGAAATATGAATCTGCTCCTGAACCCTTTGGTTCACGCGATTGTCGCATAAAATGATTAGTTTTTTCTTTAAATTGGTCAAGCATCTCTTCCATCTCTTCAATTTTTTTGTCCAGTTCGTCGTAAGTCATGTCAATATTGAAGTAATCTTTCAATACGGTCACTAATCGTTTTGACGCTTTGGGATTGAGATTAATCATATGCATGGGAACAGTTTCTGCCAATAAACAAATACCTGGTGCGAAACCATTTGCTCCTGCCCATGCAGGAAGAATTCCGTTCGCTCCCGCGATTACACCATTTTCCATCAATTCTGTATTCTCAAATGTGAGAAAACTTTTCATTAGTTTATCATCTGTTCCCGAAATAAAGACCATGGGGATTTCATCTTCAATTGGTTTATCAGATACCATAGCACCCACACTGATATACATCTTGATTTTTCCTTGAGTAAGTTCATCCATCATTTCGCAAAATTCTTTCGAAAATTCAAACACACCTTCTGGTGTTTGGGGTTGGTAATCTGCCGTTAATATTAAAAGATCATTAGATTTCCTACGTTTGAAATATAATTTAGCGGTAGGTATATCTAGCTTGCCCTCTTCAACGGTGCTTTTAGGGGGGAAATCAAAATATTGGATATTCATAAGTAATTTGGCATCAATAGAATCTCTAATTGCGGTAATTGCCAGCTTACCTACGAGGGCGATACCGGGAAAACCTATGAGGACTACTGGATCGTGTAGCTTTTCCGGGTTGAGTTCCCGCTTTTTTTCAAAGTGTATATACATAATTTGGTTTAAAGTTATAATTTAATTTATATAAAAAAACTAATAATAATAAAAAAGAATACCAATTAATTTTAATTATTTTAAAGAATGATGCCTTGAATTAGGAGGAATGAGTAATGCAATCTTGTAATGATATAATTCATTACAATGATTCTTATAAGAAAATCCCCTCCCATAAATTATTACTTACATAAAGCATATATCATGAGACAAATAATAGAAAAGAGAAAACGTATTAAAAAGAAAATTCATGACGATTTATCGAATTTTAAAGAGGAATCTCAAAATTACATCAAAGATGTAATAAAAATGGTCAATAGTAAAGTTGGACTTGAAAATCTGTGTGCACTCATAGTATTTGGAAGCCAGATACCTAAAAACAGAAAAAGGGGAGAATTATCAAAAATTTCAGACTGTGATATACTTATCATTGTACAAAATTCGATTGAGAAACATACTTTCAAATCATTAGAAAGATTTATTATTCCTTTAGAGAGAAAATACGGGTTTCAAGAAAGTAAAGAACGCTCAAAGACTATTTTAAATCGAATTCTTATCATTTTTCAAAAAACTACGGGGATGTTTGTAAGCCATTTTATTACAAATATACACTCTTGGAACAGAAAGAGGTTCTATAAAGTCTTTAGTGTAAATAAAGTGTTTTCGTATTTATTAGCTCCGAGAAATATCGTGTTTCAGAGCGTTTTATCGAATAGCAAAGTGCTCTATAAAGATGAGTGTATCAATGATTTAGGCAAAAATTTCGAATATAACCCAAAAGTATTGGATATGGTGAAAAGTCTCTCTTTAAATCTGTTCTTAATCTTAGGCTCTATTTTTCTCATCCCATTCAGTACTAAATCAATCAAATACCTATTAGAATCCGTTAAATGGTCCCTAAAGGCAGCTAGCTGTTATATTTTCGAGGATTCCGAATCTTTGCCGATTATTATTAATCGATTCTTATCCATTGAACACTCAGAACCAAACCGTATAAAAAGTTCTCAATATTTCGCGAAATTTATCAAATTAAGAAATCAACCTATTCTTAGTTTTAACTTTATCATAGAAAGTCTTTATATGATTTTGAAAATTCACCTACAAGGAATTAGTTATCGAAAGATAATGAGTAAATTAGACAACATATATAAAAAGCATTAGCATAATTCATTACACCTATAAATGATTTATTCTGATTTTATTTTGAATAAATTATGAATTATTCTTGAATTTATCAAATAAACCAAATACAATCTTTAAATAACTAGATGATGATATATAATTAATACATAAATAATATTACAACCATTTTAACATCAAATAGAATTAACTAGATGAGAGTGAACAATTTTGGATTTATTAACGATATTAAACGGCGTTTTTGCCTTAATATATGTGGGCTTATCTCTTTTAATTGGTCTTCACATGATAGTTACATATTTTAAAAAAAAGCTTCTAGTTCTTCTCTTAGTTGGCATAACATGGATAGGAATCGTAACACCGTGGTTTCCCACTACAGTCTCGTTTCTTGTTGCTCTTTTTAATGAAGTTGGAATATCAAGAGAATTATATATACTTATAGGGAATATTTCAGGACCATTTATTGTTATCATATGGATGTATGGTTTTACGGAATTCTTTTATAAGAACAAAAGAACAATTTTAATGATCTTTGCGCTTATTTATGCTATCATTTTTGAAACTATTTTCTTATACTTATTTATTACCGAGCCAGCCAGTATAGCAAACTATAAGCCTCCTTTAGATATAGATTATAGAGGAATTTATATGATTGTTGCGGCAACGGTAATAATATATATGCTGACAACGGGACTTATTTTCTCCTATAATTCCATAAAAACATATGACAAGGAAACGAGATTGAAGGGATATTTTCTTTTAGTTGCCTTTATCTCATATGCTGTCGGAGCTTTCTTAGATGCAGCCGTTAGTGCGGGAATCACATTGCTGATAATTACTCGATCAATTCTTATATTAGCGGGAATCATGTGGTATGTCGGTTTTCTTCTGCCCGATGCAATAAAGAATAGACTTCTGAAAGAGGAATAGTGAAGTTCAATTTTGGAATAATATTCTTAGATAAAGTTTAAAAATTCATTTCTTTTTTATTTCAAGTTAAATAATTTCATCAGCACTTTATTTAAGTGAGAATGGAAAAAAAACCATCAATTAATTCTGAAAATAATTAAGATTGAAGGTTTTTGTATGGTGTAGAAGGGAGACAAGATTATAATTATAAAAGGGGTAATCATAGATTTACAAAATCTTGATGCTGTGTGCGCCCATTCATTAATTTATTTTAGTTTTTATTTAGGAGCATTTAGAAAGAGAGTCCTTCCTCGAGGCTTGGGATTCTCGAAGCAAGATGATACAATAACTTACTTTGAGTGTCTTATTCTGAAAAACCACATAAAAATGGTGGGTTGGCGCTTTACATAATTATTGCAGAAATAGGTGAGGATTAATTTTTCAAGTATATCACGGAGATATTACTTTTTTTTTTTATCTTTGATTACCATTGTTTCATAAACAATCTCACTTAATTGAAGATAATGTTAAAGCCAACTATAATTGATGATAGTATCAAGGTCTCCATTATTGGTTTTCCAGCAGTCGGCAAGACCACTATGACAAAGCTTCTTGCCCAAAAGGAGGTTACCAAAAAGTATGTACCAACAGCGGGTTTTGATCTTAAAACGGTGCAATTTGGCTCCTATAGATTAAAGATATGGGACTTTGGAGGTCAAAAAAACTATTTAAAAAAATATTTAAAGAATTTCATCGTGGGATCGGACTTAATATTTATCATGACCGATTCTACTCCTCGAAATGTATTAAGTTCACGAGAGCTTATAGATCATGCGAGGGAAATTATGGAGGAGGATTGCCCGATTATTGCCATTGCAAACAAACAAGATTTATGTAAGGCAGATGGGAGAATGGATTCCAAGCGGGTCGAAGATGTGCTTCATACAAAAACCATTGGATTGACAGCAATTGATCCTAATGAAAGATTACATTTAATAAAAACGATTGAAAATGAATTGGAACAAGTTTTAAAACGGAGGGATCGAAAATAATGAATTTTAACGAGAATGAAATGTTTGGAGCTGCTCTAATAGGGTTTGATATGATTGATGGTCCCTTTTTAAAATGGAAAAAACAATTTGATAAGCATATTGATTTTGTAAAGCTTGATGATTTTGCAATGAATTTTTACCTCTCATTTCGGGGCGGTAATGCGGGAAAGAAACCAAAAGCGATTCTTTATGATGAATTCTATGTGGTAGCATTTCCTCGCGATTTGGAATTATGTTGTCTCTTCATGAAGCCGCAAGGAATCCAATCCAATATTAATCGGCTTAATAAGATTGCATCCAGAATCATGCTCGATATGGAAAAGCTTGAAGATGATGAGGAGAACAATGAGGAGGATACAACTGATTCTAATGAAGATACTATAGAAGAGACAAAAAGATTAATTATCAATCTCTTAAATGATACGGAAATGTCAACCCCTGAGCTTCGAAGGTATTTCAAATTATCCAATTCGGAAATTTGGAAAGTTATGTCTGAGTTGGAAGATGGTCAAAAAATAAAGCGCACAAGAAAGAGAGGAAGAGCCCAATTGTGGACCGCAATGTAGCACCAGAATTTTGTTTTTCTACTTTTCTTTTTCTTTTGTAGTAAGTTAGAATTAATAATCCAATCTAAAATTCACAAAGGATCGGCACGGAAGCCCCGTCCTTTAGGGCGGGGAGGAAGTGCCGTTAGATAGTATTAAGTGACAAGATTTAAATACTTGCGTTATCATTATCATTATAAGGTTGAGTTCTAATGAAGTTTTGTAAGACGGCACAG
>SHMU01000182.1 GCA_008080765.1 Promethearchaeota archaeon
TTTACCGTGCGAGAATGTCCCTTGATCTTGAAAGAAGTGTTAGATGAACTATCCCTTTCTCCTCAGATGCTTCACAAGTCCTCGTACAAGTTTTTGATGTGAAGTAAGAGAAGAGACGAATAATGTCGGATTAAAATATAAAGGTGATTAAAGATTTAGAAAAAACAAGGTAAATTAAAAATTATCTAATGGTTTAAATAATTATAAAACTATTTAAATGGAGTTGAAAGAGAACTTTTGTTGGAAAAAGATATTATTTTATTTATTGCAAAATGGGATGAAGTAAGAGGGGTGGAAATAGTCGAACATTACCCGAATCTTATTATAGCTTATGATCTAGAAGTGTTAGCAACGAAAATGTTTCTCTTTTTTGAACAATTTTATGCATCCAACGGAATCAAAAATCATGAAAGAATACTCTTTCAACTCCCAATAAAAGAAGCAGATAAATTTGCGCGTGTATTATTTGATATATTTCCTTCAAAAGAAAGAGAAGAAGGCGTACCCTACATTATTTCAATCTTGCTACCCGATTATTTTCCTAAGGATAAGTTAAAAGAATTTGACGAAGAATTAATATTATTAAACCATAGATTTAAAAAAGAAAAGACACTGGAATTAAATGAGTATTTTACAAAAATTACTGATAAATATTACAAAAAACAAGCAATTCAAGATTCTGAAATTGTTTTAGAAAGTACCTATACTTTAAAGCAAGCAATAATAGACTTTCAGAAAGGAATACGCCTATTTTCAACTAAAGCCTATAAAATTGCCTATTTTGTGTTACGGAAATCCTATCTGAAGTTTAAAAAAGAACAAAATCTCAAATTAGTATTGGAATCAACCTATTTTTTGTCCACTTTACTTAGTAAATTGAAAAAATATAGGATTGCTCGTAATTATTATAAAGAATTAGAACAGCTAGCAACCCAGCTAAGTCATCAGAAATATTACGAAAAAGCCCTCTTTATGGATGCCTTCTGTGCGTATAAGCTGAAAGAGTACGAGCAGGCTCTTTCTTCATATGAAAAATTAGCATCACATCCCACTACTTACATAGATAAGTTTGATTTCTGTTATTTCTATGGGAAAATTTCACAATTAATGGGGGATCATATGAAAGCAATTAGTTTATTTGACAATGCTATCAGCATAATGCGTCTTGAGGATCTAAATGATAAAAGCAAGCCCAAATTAGCTAAAGCCTATTTTGAACTTGCAAATACTCGCTTTTTGCTGACCACAAAAAATCTCATTAAAAAACCTAACCAAATAACTTATAAAGAAGAATTAGCCCAAGTTATCTCCCTTTACGATACTGCCAATACGATTTTAAGCCAGTTCAATGATTTTGAAAATCTTATTATTTCTAACCAGATTATTGGGAACATTTATGAAAATTTGAAAGAATATGAAAAAGCTATCATATATTATCGTAAGGCGATGAAATTTACAGAAGAAAACAATGACGTACTAAGCAGAATGCGCTTATTTGATCAAATTATTATTAATTTAATGTATTTAGGTAAACAAAGAGAATTAATAAAAGAAATAGATGAGATGCTGTTTAAAATAAAAGCCTATGCATTCATGGATCTTTCTACAATCGCAAAATATCATGGAAAACTAGGGAAGGTATATAGTGATCTTGGGCATTATAAAGAAGCTCTTTCTGAATTTTTAATTGCTTTAAATATTTACAAAAGATTTCAAGAACCTCGAGAAGATGGCTTGCAATTACTCAAAAACATTATAAATATTTATTCAAACACCAATCAATCAACATTTTTGGAATATTATGAGGAACGCTATGATACCTATCAAGAACAATTAGATACTTTTCTAAGGGAGCATGCAAAACAAAATATTCTTAAATTAGTAAAAGATTTTTGGATTTTTACCATCGAGGGGGAAGAGATCTTTTCTCACGCTCCAGAATCAAAGTCAGATCCTCAGCTGCTCAGCGGATTCTTGACAGCCTTACGTAATTTCTCTTTCGAAATGGCTGCCGAACAATTAAGTGCGATAAAATTAGGTTTAGATCAATATATTATTCATGGTCAAGAATCCATTCCCTATATCATTGTAGGTAGAGCAAGCGTATATGATTCAGAAATTAGCATCCGGAACTCTCTAAAAAGTATATTTGATCTCTTTGAGAAAGAGTATGGTCAAAAAATCATCGGCGAAGAATTTACTGAGAATGATTTTACTGGGTTTATTGGAATTTTAAAATCCTTATGAGGCTTAAAAAGCCCTTCTTTCTTAAATCCCCATCCGTATTTGTATATTCTCTTATAGATTTATTTATCAATTTCTCTCCTATTCGTTTAAAAAATAGAAGGGAAATATTATAGAAGTTATTTAAGTCATTCTATTACTTCATTTTTCGGTTTTTTCGAATTCTGAAGCTTGCATTTTACTACATCGTCGCAATACCGAATGATAATATCCAAATACTTATCCTTATTTTTATTTTGCATTTTTATAGAAGAGAATAATTTCTTACTTATAATTGAGTTTTTTACTTTTTAAGTCTTCTTGTTCTATCCTTGTTATGTGATACTCTCACAGAAGATTTACTCTTAAATACCTCACAAAAAAGAATAGGAGTGAATGTTTGCAGCTTATTTGGTAATTAGGATATCGCTATAATCTATTACAGAATCACATAAGGATGCATTTCTAATTTTTAAATCTGGAGAATGGGTTTAGATTTTGTTTTTAAGAAAAAATAAGAACATACAAATAGTCCAACAAGATATGTTTTATAATGAATAATAAATGAAAGCGAGCAGAACTAAATATGAATGAAGAGAAAAAATATCCAATAATTATCTCTCCTGAAGACAATCCGTGCTTTATTTCTCTTTGGGATGAAGAAATAGGCCCTAAAATAATGGATTTATATCCAAGATGGAATTCTACCGAAATTGAGGAGTTAGCGACTCACATCTTTTCTGCTTACCAATATTTTTGGGATATTCCTGATGCAAAATTTGAAAATGCTTCGTTCGTCCTTCCTGTTAAAAAGTTGGAAAAAAAAGCAAAGGTGGTCTTAGATTCAATCCCCAATTCAGAAGTGCGTGGAGGTTTTCAGCCTTATATTGTAGTATTGTTAGTACCAGATTTCCTCACTAAAAAACAAATTAAAAATTTTGATGATATTTTAATTCTTATTTCTCAAGAATATGCCCAGAATCTTGAAATCACTCCACAAATCAAATTTCCCCTTAAAGAATATTATCAAGAAATTCAGCAGCGGTTTGATCTTATTGAATATGAAGAGGAAAAAGAACCCGAGATTAGTGATTTTTATTCCTATACCGCTGCAGTAGAAGACTTCCAAGCCGCGATAAATCTTTTTGAAAAAGGCTCTTATAAGAAAGCTTACGAATTATTAATGAAAGTTTCTGCTAAATTCAAAAAAGAAAAGCATGATCGCTTATTAATGGAGGTCTATTACTTAATAGGCTCTATTTTTGCTCAACAGAAAAAATATAGGAATGCTCAACACTATTTTCAAAAATTAGAAGAATTGGCACAGCGGTTTGATCACGAGAGATTTAGGGAGATAAGTATTTTCATGGATGCATTTTGTTATTATAAAAATCAATATTATGAGTTAGCACTGGAAAAATTAGAGATATTAGAATTATTTTCAATTCATCATATAAATCAATTGCAGTATCTAACTGTGTATGCCAAAGTTTTAAATTATTTGTCGTTTTTTAACACAGCGGAACAAAAACTTCTTCATGCATTAGATCTTACCGAAGAGATAACTTTGCAGACCAAATTAGAGGAGCAAGCCCGCCTCTATTACGAATTAGGCATTTTAAACTATAAAAAAGCTTATAAAAATGATTTTAAAAGCTTATATGCATATACTACAAAAGAATTCATTACCTCTTTGGAGAAAGCGATGGCCTACTTTCAAGATGCTTCACAGAGGCTTGAAACTCTTAAACAATGGGAGATTTTAAACGAAGTCTATATCTATTTATCCTATATTAATGAACTTTTGGATAATAAAAAGGAGCTTCTGAACTATTTGCATCAGGCATATCAAGGCGTCGCTAAGACGGAAAATATTTTGAAATTATTAAATATCTTATTAAAAATAACAAATATCCAAGCAGAATTAGGATATCATACAAAGAACGTGGAAATGCTGAAAGATTTTCTTGCTAATCATGAAGATAACAGAATCCTTGATTTATTCACAAAGGGGAGGATCTATAAAGAATTGGCCAACTCACTCTTGTTAGCAGGTGATGAATTAATGGCAATTGAAACTTTTATAGAAGCCCATGAAATTTTCGCGCGACTTTCTGCGCCTATATATGAAGATTATGTGATTTTAAACAAATTAAAAAGAATCTATGAGAAAAATACTAATTTAGAAAATATTTCTAAAATCGAACGAGAAATCGCCTCTTATGAAAAGGCATTAGAAGGCATTAAAACTAAAAAAGAAGATAGTATTTATCCCCTCGGTGAATTACAGGAATTATGGATTTTCTCAAATGATTCGGGTCTTTTAATGTATTCTTATGCTCCTAATACGGGGATAGATCATGATTTAATAGGGGGGTTCCTGACAGCCTTAAAGCAACTAAGTATTCAAGTGACGCAGCAAGAAATTGAAGAAATAGCAATTGGAAAGGATAGATTCACATTATATCAAGAACAAGGCTACAACTATTTCATCTTGGGGCGCTCTTCAATAATGAGCATTCCAACAACAATTAAGCAGACCTTAAAAATTATTTATAAAAGATTCTGGAAGGAGTATGCCGAAAAATTAAAAAATTTTTCCGGAAATGTGGGTATATTCCAAAATTTCACCAAAATAATTAAATCTCTGGATTTTACGTTAATAAGCTAAAAATCATCTGAAAATCATAATAATTATAGCGATAATAAAAAATCACTAGCGTTATCATAATCATTGAAAATTTTATCTAATTCAGAAGAAAATTTGGATTTTAAACTAGCTAAAACTTTCTTATCTTTATAAAAATTACCCGTAAAAATATTAACAAAACAATTCATAATTTGAGTCAAAATTGCTTTTGCTCTTTTTTCCTTCAGTTTCTCCGACCCTCTGAGGATGAATCTATAATTTGAAACGCTATCTTTTAAAGTAAATACTTGATTCTTTCCTATTACTATCTTTTGAACATCACCGCTACCAATTTCGGAAGCAAGGTTCTGGAGAGCGACAATAATATTTGAAAGGATGGCATGATTAATTTCTTCAGATCCTTGGTTATATATCTCCTCCTGAAAAAAGGGATCACCATCATCATCAATTATATATACAGCTTTAATATCATCCATACTAAGCAATTATTATAGGTTATTTTGAATTATTTCAACTAATTATCTCTATTCTTGCCTCATTATTGATTATCTAAACACTTATTTTCTTAAATGAGGTGAATATGCAAGTTTTAAATATGTTATAATCAAGATTTTTGGGTATAAGTTCCCTAATACGAGATACTAAACGTTTCTCAATTATTGTATCAATATCTTTAAACTCTTCTTTTGTTGTGATAAAAGGGTCATACTTATGTAAAAAAATCGTGAAATCCTTTCTTATATTGACTTCATTCATCTTAGTTATGATCCCATCTAAATATTCCAGTGATTCTTCATATCTCTCAATCGCTTGTACGTCTATAACATAAATGATTTTTTCGACCTCAGAGAGATATTTAGGGAGATTTTGGAGATATTCCTCCCTAAAAGCTTTTTGTCCGCCAAAATCCCAAATAGAAAGATCTTTCTCTTGCACCTTAAATCTTTCGATGTTAACTTTCCGCGTGGGGCGTAGAGAAAGATAAGACAAAAGATTGGTATTTTTCCTAAAGTTTAAGCATATTGATGTCTTGCCCGAGTTATCTAGCCCCATCAGTAAGAATTTTTTGGTTGGAAACTCCACTTGTTCCATATTTAATCACTCCTATTTAAAAGTCATTAATTTAATCCTTATAATTTATTAATATTCTGATGCAAATTTGAATTGTTGAACATAGACTCCCATATTTGTGTTACATAGTTCTTATTTTACTGGTTCTCGGTCGTTGATTCGGATTCGGTAGTAAAATAATACGGTGTGTGCATAGGGAAAAACTTTTCATTTAACTCTTTTATAAGATCCTCTGAGATGACTTCGCCATACTGGGGAGGTTCACTATAATGAGCTTTCAGTTCTCTCAGATATTCTTTCATTTCTAAATGGAGGAAATAGGAGCTTTTTTCTGCAATAACTACAAAATAAAAAGGATGATTTGCTTCAATGATAATTGCTCTATCTCCAAATTTCAACGAATCCACTCCCTTTTTTGCTTGTGCCACCTCTTTTCCCACACTCTGAAAGGCAACTGTGAGCCCACCAAATAATTCTTCTGAAACAGCTCGCCTCTCTTCAAACTCCACGGATGTAGCCCGGAAATAATGAGTGATACCATTAACATCTACTATTCCCACAGCTTTTACATTGGGAGATACAAAGGATAAAAGCTGTGGATTTTTATAATAAGGAACGCTAATTAAAAGCACCGCAATCACTAAAATAGGAGTATTAAACACCGAAAAACGGGGATTAACAATCTTAAAAAGCCCCTCAGTAAATTCGAATAAGACATGAAAAAATAATAAGAGCAATCCTGCAAATTGAATTCCTCCTAAATTTCTTGCCTGCTTATTTTGGGAGAAAATTGCATTCGATATTTTTAGACCGATTACAAAATTTGCAATGAATATTACGATTCCCCCAACTTGGACTAAGGAACCCAAAAAATATTCAAAAGTGGGATTTATTTGGTAGATTCCCGTAAAAATTGAGAAAATATTTTTAAAGGAGAGCGGAAATAAGGATATTGAGATAAAACTGGTCAGCCACGCTCTCGGCGATTCTCGTTCATTTAGTTCAAAATGCAAAAATAGAAAAAACAATGAAATTGTGGAAAATAATAATTGCGCTTCATATAAAGCGGTTAATGGTTTTTCGCCGAGTGGATTCCAATTTAACCACCCAAAAAAGTAAGAAAGCGCCGATGTAAATAAAGTAAGAATGATAAAGAAAAGTGAGGTCAATTCATATTTGATACTTCGATATAAGATCATTATCCCAAAAATCGTTATAACAACTGCAATAGAGAAAAAATAGGGCGAGAAAGATCCTATTTGTGCATATACCACATATTTTCTAAATTCAGAGGGGAATAGAATACTTGTAAAGAGAAAATAAAGCGTTATAAATCCCAAAACAAGTAAGATAATATATAAGTGATACCGTTTAGAATTATTAATTGATGAGATATTCATTTTTTCATTTTATTTAAAATGTGATTTATAATTAGATTAATAAATTCTTTACAGTATTTAAAAATAGGTAATTAGAACTTATATAACTATAATTAAATTATAAGCTTTGCTTTAAATCTTAAATACTAGAAGTTACTCCTTGAGAAGATGCTCAATTCTTTCTAAAAAAGGATAATCGCTGAAAATAAAGTTTTAACTAATTGCGAAAGAAGTCCCCTCCATTCATGGAGGGGATGAATTTCGCAGAGCATCTACATGGTTTATGCTGTGGGTGAGATTTTCCGCATTATACAGCACTAAAGTAACGGACCCTTCCTTTTAAATACCTCGCATACTATACACTAGTAGAGAAAGAGACCCTCGCAAGGAGAAGAGAACGTGCAATTAACCCAAAAAATTCGGATGTATCCCACAGTAGATCAATTAGAACTCCTGTGGGATTTATCGGAGAAATGCCGCTTGATTTATAACTTTGCACTTTCGGATCGCCTCA
>SHMU01000183.1 GCA_008080765.1 Promethearchaeota archaeon
CTTAAATTCCGCCGTGAATATCATGGTAACGTTCTTGACATCCGATGACTTATCGCATCAACCCTCCTTGAAGGAGGAATCCTTTCTACGCACGTGGAAGGGGTTTACCGCGACAGACAGCCCTAAGATATGCCCGCCAGCTAATGCTTAGTGGACTCGTGGGAATCCCCGACCTTTAGGGCGGGGAGGCTTCAATCCTTACAAAACTAGTGATCAATTAAAAATTTTCTATAATTTTTGAGAAGATAATGATAAGAAATTCGTGCATTGAGGATGGAATCTAATTGTACATATTCATTTGCGGCGTGTGCGTTCCCTCCTATACCTAAACCTCCAGTTATATAGGAAATGTTTAATTTTTTTTGAATCATATTTAGAGGAGAGGCCGCAGCACTTAACGGCCAAATTTCCGCAGAAGTTTTGCATATTTCAAAAGTTTTTAGCAAACTTTTTACTAAGAGAGAATTAAGAGGAACTCGAGAAGGACTATAGCCCACGCCTTTTTTTATTTCAAACTTAAGGGGAAGATCATTCAGAACTGAGGTGATTCTTTCTTTTATTTGGTTAAAAAGCGTTTTAGGGGAGATTTGATGCGCAAATCTAATATCAATTTTGGCAATTGCGGAATTAGGAATGGAATTTTTCTGTCCTTTTTTTAAATAGCCCACTTTAATTGTTGATAAATTAAAAGTGGGATGAAAAAAATAGCGTATTAACAAGGTTTTAGGATCGTATATAAGGTTTTGAGTAATTCCTGCCTTTGCTTTCAATTGAGAAATCATCTTTTTTGTACCTAACGTGTTAATCATGTTTTTTTCCTCTAAGGATAATCTATAATCTTTGGAAAGGCACTCAACTGCGATTTTAGGAGAGGAAGCTAAAAAGGAATTGTAGGGGAAATTTAACTGAGAATCTGCTTCTGATGAGGGTTGATAACTATCTATAGGAGTAGATTGAACATAGAGATTATTAAGTACATAAATGAGGATATGAGCGGGTTGAGAGACAATATTTGCATAGGACGAGTGTACTTCAAGATTCGAAGTGTAAATTTTGAGTATACACGAAAGAATCCCCTTATAGCCCAATTTTAACACTGCAGTCCCGTTTAGATCTTGTTTAAAAGCGGGATAATATGCATCCGTACATTCCTTAAAATATTCTCTATTATTCTTCAAGAATTTTAATAGCGTTGGCGAGCCCATTTCTTCTTCTCCATCAAACAGTAATAATAAAGAGATGGGTAAGCAGTGGTGTTTTTTTAATAGGTAAATAACATTTAGAAACGCAATTAGAGGAGACTTAGAATTATATGCCCCCCGGGCAATGATGCAAGGACCAAGAGAGTCTAAAGGAGCGGGAAGCATCCTTATGTCTCCTTTAAATGGATTTGAGAGCCATTTTTCCTGTTTACTGACGGGCTGCGTATCGTACATCATATAAATTAACAATTTCTCAGGAGTTTCACCAGTGACGTGAGCAAAAATGAGAGGATTCATCTCTCCCTCGAATCTTTCAATACGTTCAGAGAATTCGGAGATATAGGAGGTAATGTAATCAATTGCGGAGACAATTCCTTGTCTATGTAATGTGGAACTTTTGATTTGCAGAAAGGGTCGCAACTCATTGTGTATAAATGCTTGATTGTTCGATTTTATCTCTTCAATAATTTGTGGATCATCTTTCATTACAGTTTCAACTAGTCAAAAAATTTTCAGACAAAGGGGGACATTTATAAAATATCGCTCCTCTGGTGTGTTTTATAAATGATGCAAATGTAATATATAATAAAAATACTAATAAATAATACTTATGGTGGAGAGCAAAAAGCCCCTTAACCAATTTATAATGCATCGGAAAAGCCGAGGATTTCCCTCAATTGTGGAATCAAATACCCAGGTCGGGTGTATAAAAAGAAGGATATAGAGCAGCAAAGACCTAAACCTCGCCCGTTTCCTCTAACGACGGGTTCAAATAAACTGTACACGTTTGTTCACTTTTATAGTTAGAATTCATTAAATTCTATGTATCTAAAAAAATAAATATCATAGTAATAAAAAAATAATGCTATAGGTAAATTGTGTGAGGAATATATTCAAAATATCATTTAATTCTAAAGCAATAGGTAGTGAAACATTCTCTCATCCACAAAATGCAGCAAGGAAAAATCCTAATTTTCTTATAATTCCCTACATTTATTTTTATTAAGGGATATTTTGCGTAGTAAGGAAAATACTTGAATAGCAGTAGGTGAAGAAGATGTGAATGAACGAAGAACACCGAGGGAGAATAAAGTAAAAGCAGTAATAATTGCAAGTTCGCACGGAATACCATTAGTGTCCGTAAAGACAGATGAGACTTTTGATGAGGGTTTAATTGCACCTTTTTTTTCGGCGATCAAGAACTTTTCAGATACGCAATTAGGGAGTCTAAAAGAATCTTTGATTAAGGGAGGTGACTATGATGTGTTAGTGGTGCAACAGCACGAATTAATATTGATAGCCATAATGGATAGTTCTCTAAAAAAAATAGACATAGAACAAGAAGCCAAGGAAGCATTGCATAGTTTCCACATGATGTTTGAAGATGAAATAGACTCTCTTGATAAAACTTGTTTGGATTTAAATGTGTTTACTAAATTTCAAGTCTTATTAGAGAAACAAATTGCGAAATATTATGAAAAGATTGAGCATGAGCAAAGTGAAGAAAAAGGAAAAGGATTTTTTTCTAAAATATTTGGTGCATTAAGAAAGGAATGATGCATTATACGGGGAGCTCTTCTTATATATGAACCACACATATTATTTAGTAGAATCAATACGTTTTAAGTATTCTATACAGATATCAACTACAACTCCAAGTGCTTCGGGATTGACAACATCTGGAGTGTCATTTCGCGTATGATAATACCCCACTAATTCATCCACTAAATTGAGTCCACAAATTGAGGTTGCGGGGAGGTTCTTTTTACTAAAGGCTGCGGCATCGGTAGCACCAAAAGGTAGGATGGTAATGCCCGCCTCTAGATCCAAGTCTTCTGCGACATGTGCTAATTCCGTATAAATCTCCTCGGAATGCTTCGCCCCTATTAGGGGTTCGCTTTTTAAGAAAGCTATGTTGTCTGGTTGGGAAATCCCATCCATATTGACAAGTTTAGTGTTTTCTTTTTTTAGTTCCTCGTAATGTTTTTTGAGATATCGTTTTGCTCCTCGTAATCCCGCTTCTTCTCCTGCAAATGAGATTAAATAGACCTTTGTATGTTTGGGAATAAACTTATTTTGAGTTTTATTCTCAGATAAAATCCTACCAATTCCCAGTACAATGGCAACTCCGGATAAGTTGTCAAATGCCCCTAAAACGCTATTATAACTATGAAAGAATATGTAGGCGATTACGATGGGTATAAGACAGAGAAAGACGATTCCAAAGATAAAAAAAAGCGTGCGCGCATAAATTGAGAATATATTTAAAATCAATTTCAAGATGACAATGATAAATAGAATTACAACCCCCAGATATCCTACAAAAATAGTTAGTTGGCCGAATCTCTTTAAATAGTAAAATATATTAAATTCATAAGCAGAATCGTGATGAGCTGAAAAGATAATTGAATTTTTCTGTTCTTTTGTAGGTTCAATAACTCCTATCACGTTTTTAGACGCCTTCTTAGGAAAGAGAAAATCAAACGCCTCATGATATCTCATTACTTCTAAAATAAAATAACTCACGGTAAGGGTTATCAGAATTACATCAATTAGCAAGAATATCGTGCTGTATATATTCGAAAGCGGCAGAATATCCAAATCAATCAATAGGGAAAGCCAATAGAGAATTATTGAGATCAAAATGAGGAGAGCTCCATAACGAACTCCGCCCAAAAAGGCTGTAGGGCTACTTATATATTCCTCTTGTTGAGTTGTATCGCAAAACTTCTTCATTTCATCCTCAATTCGATTCCCCGTTAAAATTTCTGCCTCAGTGCCGGATTCCCTTGGTCCTATATCTTTGCAAATTTCCTTAATAAAATCATGCATATAGGTATTTAATTCTTTATTAGACATTTTAAAATTACCTTTGTATTGTGTTTTTAATGTATATTTTAATAATATTTATATTTCAGAATACTAAAAGATTTAATAGTATTTATACAATTTATTTGTAAGTAGATTTTTTTGTATAGCTATTTTTGAGAAGTGTGTCCCAAGTATGAATAGAGAATTTATGAAGTTTGAGACGTTTAATGATACTTTCCCTTTTACCCCTTATTTTGAACGGATTAACGGATTTAATATGCATTATGTTGATGAGGGCGAAGGAGAGCCCATAGTATGTATTCATGGTATGCCCACTTGGAGTTATCTCTATAGAAAATTCATCACCCAGCTTTCAAAAGAGTATAGAGTGATTGCTCCCGATCAGATGGGATTTGGAAAGAGTGATGTACCCCAAGATAAGCAATACATCATGGAGGAGCATGTTGATAATTTAAAAACACTGCTATTACGTCTTAACCTATCTGATATAACTCTTATTGTCCAAGATTGGGGTGGACCCATTGGTTTTGGATTTTCTGTGGATTATCCTGAAAGAATAAAACGCCTTGTAATAATGAATACCTCTATTGGAGTGATGAAAGAGGGAAAAAACCCATGGTACCAACCCCTTGTAGAGAAGGGAATCTATAAACAATTTATAATGAATATTGGAGGGTTACTAAAAGGAGGCATCCATAATAAGGACAAGATAACGGATGTTATGATAAAGGCATATGAGGCACCTTTTCCGAGCGAGGAATATTATATTGGCGCGTTTGCATGGCCAAAAGATATACCTATAGGAGATGCACATCCGAGCGCCTCCATAATGACCCATGTTCGCAAAAATCTATATAAACTTGATAAAAAGGAGAAAATATTGATTTGGGGGATTAAGGATCCTATTTTTCCGAAGAAATTAATTTCTTGGTGGAAGAACATCTATCCCGATATTGATATTCATAAAATCTCGAATGCGTCACATTTTCTGCAAGAGGATGTTCCAGATCACATCATAGCTCTGATTAAGAAGTTTCTCAAATCCACAGCGTAACTTTTAAGAAGAGAGCGCGATTTAGGTTATTTTTTAAAATTAAAGAATTATACTCCAAATGAGAGATTAGGGTCTATTCAAAAGTCTTCTCTAAAATCTCGCAGTTTAAATACTCCAAATTAGAATAATAATATTGACAAATACAATTAAAAAGAAAAATTGAGAAGATATGGTTAATTATCGGTTTCGATTGACAGGAGTTCCGCCAGAACAAGCGATTAAACAAATTGATATTGATCCCACGCAAACAATTCAGGTTGTTAAAAAAAACGTGCAAAAAGAATATAAACTAAATCCAATTTTGGCAATTCAATTTATTTTCAAAGGAAGGGTGTTGCCGGATACGATGGCTTTTTCGAAAGCAGGAATCCATCCTAAAAAGGACGTCATTACCGTAATGGCAACACAAGCAGGAGGTAGGAAAGATACCCTTTTCTATTAACATCCTTTTTATTTTAAATTTTTTTTAATAAAAGTAAGAAATAAACTAGGCTCATTTTAAAAGAACATTAAAAATTCTAAGGATCCTAATATTTTATGGATTTAAAATAATTCAATAGTAATTATAACAGTCTTATATTAATTATTTCGGTTTCTCTTCCAAATGGATAGGCTTGGGCAATTCAATACTACTGAAGCTCAATTCTATTAATAAGTTCGGCAACTTTACCTTTTAGAATCTTCTATTCATGTTGTAAATGGGACTTTCTTGATAGGATATCACTAAATTATTACTCTCTTAGAATTATAATATGACATTTCACCTTATTATAGCAAAGAAAAATCTTTGGTTTAATACCTTTAATTATGCACAATAATGCATTTGTAAGACCATTATTAGTTAGGTTATAAGATAATATCATGTATTAAACTTTCATAAGAAATAATATAAACAAGAGAATAATGGTGGAAAATTGTAAATGAATGAATTAATATTTATCGTGTTTATTCCCTTATGTTTCGTTTGGGTATGTTTAATGGTCCTTAGGAATAATGTTATGAGAGGAACAGACTACAAAGTAAATAAATTCTTGAAATTAAGATTAGAAGGGGATAAAACCTATATTTATGTTAAAAACCAAAGATTCCGGCAATGTATGTATCTTTTAATGAACATCGATGTCAATAAGGTGGAGAAATATGATATGATTAATTCTATTGATGAGGCAGCAGAAAATTTAGATAGAACAATGGAAGGAAATGATTCTGTAAGAAGAGAGATTACACCTAAAGTTGAATTTTGGGGACATTGCTCCAATATCCAAGCGTGGGCAGAAAATGATTATGATACCCGTCTTTTACACCGAAATTTAGCGTTTCCCTTACTAAAAAGACTGATGCTTGCTGGAGATCCCGTTGCAAAGCGAGTATTTAAAGAGGAGATCGCCATACGACTAACCAGTAAACATCCTACCGTAGTTTCATATTTATTACACCAAGGATATTTAAAATATTTAAACCGGAATGAACTGGAAACGATTTTTGATGATCTTCATCTTCCTCTTCTTGCTCAAACAGCAAATTCAATCAATCAAATTTTAGAGAGGGAGCAAATCTCAAGAAGAGGAATCCAACACATATTACAACAATTTTTTAAAAATATAGGAACCAATCACATTCCTTTTATTTTCTCCAAATTAAAAATCTATATCTCGCCTCAATATCATCAGGAAGTAGCAACAACCATTCTTGCTATTTTTGAGAATCGAAAGGATTTTTCCAAAATTGAGTTTATTAATGATAATATAGAGATACTTGATGTAAAAAAGTATAATTTGGTGAGTTATGAAAAAGAAATCATTGCGATTTTTAAGCTAGGAGAGAAGTTGAGCGTACGAAATAGAAAAATAGAAGATCTTGGGAAGATAACGGGCTTAAATAAATTTTATGACAAAATCCAAATATTAGATCTAAGTAACAACTTGCTGACCAATCTAAAGGGAATAGAAAAATTTACGAGTTTACATACACTTGTTTTAGATAATAATTTACTTGTAAATATTCAGCATTTAGAGAAATTACAGAACTTAGAGCACCTATCTCTTAAAAATAATAAACTTTATACAATTGAACACCTTGATAGATTCCCTAACTTGAAATCGGTTAACTTATCGGGAAATAAACAGATTACAGAAATTCCAAAAGTTTTAAACATCTTACCGACTTTACAAGAAATTAAATTATGGAATTGCGGAATCAATAAATATGATGAGGCTACTTCTCTAATTTTTTGGAAGAATCAAAATTATAGATTTTTTAAGGGATTTACCCCTGAAGAGATTGAGTGTTATGAAAAGACACATTCCTCAAAAGCATTATCCCCCATAGATGGAGGATTTTACAAAAGATTTGCAGAATGGGTTATTAAAACGAGAAGGAAATTGAAGAGTACTAATGTGACTTATCAAGATCTGATAAAATTTTATACATCTCATCCTACAGGAAAGGCCTTTCAGGCGGGACACCTAACAACTCGTTTTAAAAAGTTTATGCTCATTAGCAAAAATCAAAAAATTACAGACTTCTTCTAAAAGAATTATATTCATTTTTTTAATTTTTTTTTTCCGATTATCTAAATCACTAATTTTGGGTTCCATAAAACTCTTTGGAAATGCTTCATTCAATCGACTCAGTTATTGTGGGACACTCAAGTCATCTTT
>SHMU01000184.1 GCA_008080765.1 Promethearchaeota archaeon
CTGTGGGATAAATCCGAATTTTTTGGGTTAATTGCACGTTCTCTTCTCCTTGCGAGGGTCTCTTTCTATACTAGTGTATAGTATGCGAGGGATTTAAAAGGAGGGGGTCCGTTAATTTAGTGATGTATAATGCGGAAGATCTCACCCACAGCATAAACCATGGAGATGCTCTGCGAAATCCATCCCCTCCATGAATGGAGGGGACTTCTTTCGCAATTAGTTAAAAAAATCTGCGAATAATGAAAACGGATCATAATAATAGTAGTGAAAGAAATTATTAAATATAAATTTGTAGTCTCCTTTAGAGCAACTGAAAGAAAAAAATAAAAGAAATAAAAACTTAAAAAATTATTTTAAAATTGATTAATTACATACAAATAAGCTGCTTAAAAATATATTTAAATGCTTTCAATCACTTTAATAATGCTATGATTATACGTGAATTTACCGAGAGAGATATGAATGAAATAACACAATTAATGAAAAATCTTTGCAAACTTAAGGGTCAGACTTTTAACGAGCAGAGGTGGCGAAGTAGTCTGGAAAAGCATTTGAAAAAAGATACAAATAGTGAAGTGTTAGTCGCATTTGATAAAGATTCAAAAAAAGTTCTGGGAATGGCTAATTGTTATATTGAGACATCAGAAAACGGATTTCGATTCGGATATTTATCTAATTTAATTGTGCGGGAAGAAAAAAGAAGGGCTGGAATTGGTGAAACTCTCATACATCATGCTATTGATTATTTTAAAAGAAATCATGTGGAATCAGTGAGGATTGCCTTAAAATCCGATATGAACAAGGCTGCAGAAAAATTGTTTACGAAAGTAGGGTTCACCAAATTATTTGAAATCTGGAATTTAGAAATATAGTTATTATAAATAAAAAATTAAGCAGTATGAGTATATAAATATTACATTATTGATGGTAATTGTATGATAAAAGAATTAAAACAAGGAGAAACTTTAATTGCTAAAGGGCCCACAAGAATCAATATCTTGGAGGGGATGGTTGAAGTTTTTGGAAAATTAATATCGGCTGATGAGGGAGAGAGGGGCAAAGAAGGAGTATCAAATGACACAGAATTGATAATTCCTAGCGCAGATCAGTACCCCGTCTATGCAACAGAGGAGTCTAAAATAGAGATTTATACGAGTAATCCAGAGGAAAATATTAAAACTATCGAGGAAAATTCAATACCAAAAGAATGGATTGATATTAAAGATAACATTATTAAGTTGATTGGAAAAAGCAAAGAAAGTCATCCATTAAAAATCATGGTTTTAGGATTAAGTCATGGCAAAACTACTCTCATTAAATATCTTGCAAATAGTTTAAAAAGGGAGGGCCTTAATGGGGGCTATCTTGACTCAGATCTCGGTCAACAGATGATGTACGCCCCTACAACAATCAGTATTGCCTCTATAGAAGAGTCTATAATTTCTGGAGAAGATTTAGATCCTGCATTTACTAAATTCATTGGGGCAACATATCCCAAAGAAAACTTGAAATTCATCGTATCTCATGCAACTAACAATCTAATTGAAAAATTCATTGCTGAGCATCAAAATAGCGATTTTATATTAGTTGATACTGACGGATGGATCAAATCTGAACCTGGCGTTGTATACAAACTTTTTTTCATTAAAACTGTTGAACCTGATGCGATAATTGTCTTCCATGATGATGATATAGAGGAGTTAAAGGTCATTGAGAAAAAAATAAAATCTGATAAACAAAAAGAACTGTTTCTTTTAAAACAAGAAAATAAGTATTATTACGAAAAAGATAAAGAGGACAGAAGATTTTTGCGACAAAGTCGTTTTTCAAAAGTATTGTCAGATTTTCAGAAGATCACAATCCCCTTAGATGATATAAAATTCGTGAAGAATGAATATGACAAAGAGCAGAATAAAATTATAGAAAGAGATATTCCAGTAAGACATTTAGTGACTTTGCCATATCATTATGTTTTGATCTCCCTTCTAGATGAAAATTCTCAAATGATAAAAATTGGTCTTCTCTTCTCAATTAATTTAGAAAAGAATTATTTTCTTATCTTTTCGGATCTAAGTTATACTGAGCAATTAGAGGTTCGAAAAGTGTTAATCGGAAGCCTGCGCCTAAGTACAAAGGGGAATCATCAAGGCTATCTTTATTTATAGAAGGAGGGCTAAATACTAACGGGTAAGGTTTCTTTACAATGACTAAAGAATTTCTTATAAATTTTGTCAAATTAATGGAAAAAGATTCATTATCAGAATCAGATTTAGAATTAGTTTCCTTAGGAAATTCTTTAGGTTTGAATTTGGAACCCCTTTCAAAACTTTGGGCTTCTCAAGAAGAATCCTTTGTGGATAAAATTCGAGATAAAGCATTACAATCAATGAGTTCACACCATCAAAACACCTTAGATCATAAAGATTCCTTTTATTCTGGAAGTATTGATTTTATGATAAGAACTTTTGATGGGAATATCGATTATTTTTTGCTCGAAACTAATGGCGCGAGCCATAGAGGATTGTCCATTTTAACAAAAAAGCAGCAATCAATGGTCTATGAGGGATATTTTGGGGCGGTATCGCAAGCTATACAGAAAAATGAAAATGATACGGGTAAAATCCTTATTGTCGTAGGAGTGCCTATTAATGATGGATTGATTCATGAAAAAGCTCTTCTATTAGATTATTTACGAAATAAAATAACGCAAAAGGGTTTTAAAACTAGAGTTTTTAATGTTTATACATATAAATCCAATTTTACTGAGGATATTGCATTTCTTATTGCAGACTATCAACAATTATTGTCCACCCTCTCATTTGAAAATTATTGGGTAAAATTCAAGAATGACAAGGTTAATGTACTAATAGGCGATGGAATTGCTCGCCGTATTGAAGACCCTCAATTTAAAGCATTAATTCGGAACGATTTTCGAAAAATCAGATCTATAATTATTAATCCGGTTTATTTGGCTACAGACGATAAAGCTTTATCCTATTTAGCAAAACATTTCGTTAATGAGAAGTTAGAATCGTATCATATTGCCAAATTTCTATTTACTCGGGCATTTAATGAAGAAGATCTTATTAGTAAAATTAAGACCGCTATCCAAAAATACAACAAACCATTCGTTATCAAACCGTATGCTGGTTCTGGAGGGGCTGGGGTAATGCCCATTTTCCCACATAAGCTTAACCAAGAAGAAACAAAAATTAGAAAAATTATTTCCGATAGTAAAGAAGAATTTTATGTTAAATTTATGAATAATCGCACTCCTTACCCTTATACAATTCAAGAAATGGCAAAATTTTCCTTAATTAATTGGAATGAAGGTAGGCGCACTTATGATCTACGAATATACCTTTCCCAAATAGAAGATAAAATAATTCCAATAGGGGGATTGGCAAGAATAGCAAGAGGTGCTTATATCAGCGGAATAAGAAAAGAAGAATTCGTGGTCAACCTTTCAGGATATGGCGGAAAAATTGAAGTAGAAAGAGGATTAGGACTCTCAGAAAAAGCTTCTAAAGTCCTAAACCTTGAATTGAATCATTTCGTAGATATTTTCTGCAATTCCTGTATAATATTTAAGAGTATTGCTGATAACTATCAAAGAATAATAAATTTTTCAGATTGGGATAAATTTATTGGCCCCAAGTAATATAGATACCTTTTTGATGAATATGAAATTGCAAATATTACAAAAATTATTAGACCCTTCGCAAAGAGAAGATCTTTTTCATAAATTACTAAAAAGTTTTGAAAGATTTTCAGCTCTTGACAATATCAAATATATGCAATTTAAAACTCCAGAAGGAGATCTTCCTTGCATCATATGTAGGAATAACGATATTTCTAAAACAAGATCCCTCAAAGTATTTGTTTGCGCACAACATAATGAATATAATGGGTTATTTGCCACACTCCAATTTTTTGAAAACATTATCGATGGTCACCTCTCCTTAGACACCATTTTAGATCAACAACAAGATCTTATCTTTTTTCCGCTTATGAATCCTTATGGATTTCTTCATCCAAGCAATCAAAATAAATCGGGGTATTATTTGAAAAATGGTACTAACCTCAATAGATATTGGAGACGAGCTTTTGCGCCAGAATCACCCCTTAGTAAACATGACTGCATGGGCTATCCTCTTCCAGCACATACTCAATTTGTTAGATCCACCCTCAAACCCTACTGGGATGTTCCCACAATCAAAATTATGTTGTTAGATTTTCATGAAACCTCCCTTTTTGAACGATTTCAGATGGATCTTTTCCAAAATCTGCATGAAAAATCAATTACCTTTAAGTTTGACCATTGGTTAAAAGAAGGGATTCTCTTTAATATTATTAAACTTTACAATATCCCTTATTACAGAAAGCCCTTGTTTTACAAATGCTCACCTTCAGCAGATCATAGCCATATAAAATTATCAATGAAACAGTTAGATATTGTGAGTGAAAAATTAGAAGAATATTATGCTAAAAATAAGGATAAATTGTCCTTTTATTTTTGTTATAGCGATAAATGTAAAGATTATTGTCAAGATATGGCCAATAAGGTATATGAAAAATTAAAGTACTTGCTTTGGGATACCTATTTTCCTGCAGTTTCACATCGATTCCATGATCATGGGTGTTTTGTAAAGATGAGTGATGCTACATCACGCGAAAATGTATATACTATGGAGTTAGAATCCGAAAAACATTTCTTCAATTTACATGAAGAAATACAAAAATCTAAAGAAGAACCTAATTATTTTGAGAATAAATTAGAAAAAATCAATACCGCTGAAAAACTTGCCTTAGAATCTATTAAAGAAATGCTCAAATTAAACTAAAAGGATTGAATAAAAAAAAATTGATGTAAATTATATCCTCTATGCTTATCTTGATAAGTATATTTTCCTAATAGAGATGATCCTTCTTACTCTTCTTCTCTTATTTTACGTTTCGGCATTTAACCCTTTATTTGGTATTCCTTGTAGCGTCTCTTCTCCATACTTATTTGTTATAATAACAACCAAGATGAGAGTAAATATTGCTGTAGAAAAACCACCTAGAGGATCAATAACACCCCCAAGTATGAGTAGCGGTAATATATTTTGTAATATATGAAAAAGAATTAGAATAAACACTCTCTTTGTATTTAAATATATCCATGAGTAGAGCACTGAAGTGAACACTATTAAGGCAGTAAATCCAATCATCGCTAAAATCGTAAGAAACATCCCAGAACTTAGTTCAACAAGATTTAAATAGAATACATAAGGCTAATGCCATATTGCCCATATTATATACACTATAATGCTGGCTTGATATGCTGTGAATTTCTTAGTTAATTCAGAAACCGCAAATCCTCTCCATCCTGGTTCTTCGAGTCCACTGGTAATAAGATTATTCACGAACATTAAGATAATCATTGGAAATCCGAATCCTGGATTGAAGGCTAAAGACAAATCCGCCATAAATAAAGCTGCAATCCCTAAAAAGCCAAAATTAATAATGATTGGTATTACTAAAATAAATCCATATCATTTTAAGTCTACTCTCAGTTTTACCATTTGCCTAAATAAACCATTTAGGTCCTTTTTCCGATTAAACACAATTAAAGTGAATATAGCTGCAATAAAGGGACCATATACTCCAAATTGATTAATTAAAAAAACCACAATATGAGTTATATCCTTAAACCCCTCCTCAAATATTAATTGGAAAGATAATATGCTATAAACAAAATATCCATTTAATACGGAAATGATTAAAGTAGCGATCCACATATCCATATTATTCCTATTGCCAAGCTAAAATAAGGTATGATATGATTTTTAAAAAAAGATGTTCTCTAATTATAGTTTCAGTCATATAATCAAATATTTAGAATATGATTAGGCTAGAAGAAACACCTTAAATTTGAAACTTTATTGTGGTTTTGATGGTTTCATTTACTAAGCTTCTTACGCTCAAGTATTTTGTCATATAATGCATCCATTGTGGGGAATGGTGTGAATTGCCGTTCTCGTTTTTCAAGGCTGATTGCTTCCGATGGACACTTCGCAGCGCAATTACCACAACCAATACATCTTCTCGTTCTAATATTAGCAATATTATTCTTTAATTTTATTGCCTCCATTTGGCATATATCAATGCAAACTCCACATCCCACGCACTCCTCTTGATCTACTATAGCATAATAATTAGTAATCATAAACTGACCTGGACGAGCAAGTAATTTCATTTTCGTAAGATTCTCGCAACAACAACCGCAGCAACAGCATATAAAGGTTAATTTCTGAGAATTATCTGGTTCTAAAACCAACCCCTCTTCTTGGCTCTTTTTTAGGATTTTTAATGCCCCTTCTTTGCTAATCTCTCGCCCATTTCCTGTTTCGATAAACATCTTTGCAGCAAATCCAAATTGAAGGCATAGCTCTCTACGTGAAGTTACTTTACATGGCTCTCCTTCCATATCTTTTACTTGTCTACATACACAATTTGCAACGGAATATGGACCATTCGTGGTTTCAAGTAATTGCTTCAAATCATCGTATCTACTTATATTTTTATCAACATCAATACTTTCTTCAACAGGAATTGTACGTAATTGGGATGCCTTTAACTTTATTGCTTCTGGAAGCCATCCCTCCGTAAAATACTGATGGAAATCTTTTATAAACTCTGGTTTCAACTTATTTACTTGAAACTCGAATATACCCACCATTAGTAATGCATTTCCATAATATTTTTTACTATTTACCTTATTATACATAATGAGCCCTTTTTTGACCATCTCATCGAGCCTCTCCTCTAATTCATTTAATGAAAACCTATTTTCCTTAGCTCTCTCATAAATCGTTTCTAATGGTTCAAGGTCACGTTCCCATCCAAAACGTAAATACATGGCGATTTCTGCCTCTTCTGGAGTGTAAAGAGTTTTTAATAATCGAATTCCCGCTCCAGATTTTACAGGAGGGATTCCGATGGGCATCTTTTCTAAATGCTGCTGTAATTGTCTATAGATCTCATCCATTTCTTCAGACACGACATTTACCTTCTCTATTTGAATGTTGTATTATCTATTATGAGATTGAAGCCTCCCCGCCCTAAAGGACGGGGATTCCCGCGAGTCCACTAAGCATTAGCTGACGGGCATATCTTAGGGCTGTTTGTCGCGGTAAACCCCTTCCACGTGCGTAGAAAGGATTCCTCCTTCAAGGAGGGTTGATGCGATAAGTCATCGGATGTCAAGAACTTTACCATGATATTCACGGCGGAATTTAAGTCCCTATCCATCTGATGACCGCATTCGCAAGTAATAGTACGCTCGGACAATGAACGCTTTACTCTTTTCCCGCATTTCGCACAGGTCTGTGTGGTGTATGATTCATCAATTCTTATTACTCTTTTGCCTATTTTTTGTGCTTTATAGGTTAAGAATTGGACAAATCTTCCCAACGAGCCCGTGTTTTGCATTGAATGATTAAGAGTCTTGTTCGATTTGTTTTGTCGGGGCGATTTGGTGGTTTTTTTCTTCCGTGCCATCGTTTTCACAGTGAGCTCTCCCACAATAATCGTGTTCGCTTTCGTGTTTTCCACTATTTGTTTACTGACTTTATGTTGAAAGTCTTTAAGTTGATTAGCACATTTAATTTTCATTTTACA
>SHMU01000185.1 GCA_008080765.1 Promethearchaeota archaeon
CACAGACCTGTGCGAAATGCGGGAAAAGAGTAAAGCGTTCATTGTCCGAGCGTACTATTACTTGCGAATGCGGTCATAAGATGGATAGGGACTTAAATTCCGCCGTGAATATCATGGTAACGTTCTTGACATCCGATGACTTATCGCATCAACCCTCCTTGAAGGAGGAATCCTTTCTACGCACGTGGAAGGGGTTTACCGCGACAAACAGCCCTAAGATATGCCCGCCAGCTAATGCTTAGTGGACTCGTGGGAATCCCCGTCCTTTAGGGCGGGGAGGCTTCAATTGTAGACGTGAAAAATAATTCATTTGAAATTGGAGATACCATTAAATTTGGACTAAGTTATGAATCATTGCTAAGAGCAATGACATCGCCCTTTATTGAAAAAAAATATATTGAATAAAAGGTTTTATATTCTAATTTATATTAGGTATTAAATTAGGATAATAGTTCAGTATTGAAATGACATCAAATAAGCTTAAAGTAGGGGTGATTGGATGCGGGATGGTTGCCAACATAGGCCATCTACCGGCATACTATAAATCCCCATATACAGAAATACACGCAGTCTCCGATCCTCTTCAAGCTCATCTTAAAAAAGCGAAAGATTTATATAATATACCAAAGACGTATGAGAATTCCAATGATTTAATTGATGACCCAGATCTCGATGCTATTAGCATTTGTTCTCCACATTGGGCTCATGCAGAACAAGCAGTTCGAGCCGCAAAGAATGGATTGCATATCCTTTGTGAAAAGCCACTTGGCATTTCGCTTGATGAAGTAGATAGAATGATAAAGGCTGTGGAAAATAATAACATAATATTTCAAACTGGTACGCAGAAACGATTCGATTTAGGTTTTCAATACATTAAAGAAAATATTATTAATAAAGAGATAGGAGAAGTGTTTCATTGCTCGGTATTTTGGTATCATTCAATGCCCGATCTTGGAGAAAATCCTAGAAAAGAATTAATTCAGGAGATTGGAATGTGGAGATTGACGGATGATCGCTGCGGAGGAGGTGATCTACTCGATCATGGGCCTCATTATTTTGACTTATTTCGTTGGTGGTTTGGAGACGTAAAGGATGTGAGTGCTAAAATCCGAAAGTTTAATCAAAATAGAGTAAATGAAGATCACTCCACTGTGGTATTATCATTTAAAGAGAATAAAGCAATTGCCATATTTGAAAGATCGGAAGCGTTTTTTGGGGGCGTGTATGGAGAAGAAAAGGGAAGGGTGCATGGTACAGAAGGAACATATTATTTTGAGGTGGCAAATGAATATAAAAGGAAACCGTCAACAATTAAAAAATATTTTAGAAAAGATAAATTATCAAAACCCTCAATAGAAAAAATAAAATTTTCAAGGGATCCGTGGGATCTCCCCTATGCTCGAGAAATCCGTACTTTTATTAATAGTGTATTAGGACGTTCCAATGATGATGTGGGTTTTCCTTTGGAGTGGGTGCCAACAATCTACGATGGAAGAGCGGGATTAGAAATTGTAATGGCATCCTATGAGTCGCAAAGGACAAATCAATTGGTAGAGATTCCTTTAGAAACATACAAACCGATTACATGGCAATAAGAATAAACGGACAATATACAAATAATTTCTACAGTATACCTGCAATTGCTTTCTAATAATTTTCCCGGGATATTTTCGATTAGTTTTCCATTCTTATAGACAATCTTACCATTTACTATTACATAGATAATTCCTTCAGAGGGTTTATTTGGCTCTTTGAGGGTAGCGTTATCTCTTAACTGCTCCGAATCAAATAAAGTAATATCGGCAAAATTGTCTTCTTTTAATAACCCCCTTTTTTTTAAATGGAATTTATTTGCGGGAAATGATGTCATTTTCTTGATAGCTTCTTCCAATGATAACAATTTGTGTTCAAAAACCATTTCTCTTAAAAAGCGAGGAAAGGTGCCGTAATATCGAAGGTGAATATTAGTATCTTCCCTAGATTTTACTTCGTCATCAGAACCAACCATCACTAATGGGTGTTTTGCGATATTTCTTACATCTTTTTCACTCATTCCCTTTAATACTACAAAGACAGCTAATCCATCGACTTCAATGATTTCTCTCAATGTATCAATAATACTCTTTTTTGTGATTTTAGAAAAAAACCTGAGAAACGTAATTAAAACTACCTTAAAAAGAAGAAAAAAAGAAAACCCAAACTGTAAGTGTATTAGAATAATTTGTAATAGCTCGAGTACGTGAGGATCTCCCTCATTTGTGGCACACAACTCTCATTTCGAGAGACACGCATGAGACCCCATCTTTCTGAAGGATGGGCAACTCTCATGGGAAGGAGTAAAAGTAGTCGGAGAGGGGTTTATCCACACTCTATCCGATAGAGGCTACCGGGTTTAGCCTGTGCGAATAAGGGACATGTTCCAACTTTCGCATGAACAAATTTATTAAAAAATGTGAACAGTTTTTAACATTTTTAATATTATTGATAACCTTATCCTGCTCAATTTCTCATAATTATGATAATTTAGATATAAAGAAGTTAATTTTGATAAAACTATTTAGAAAGTTGGTAAAGAAAAGTGCAAATGTAAAAAAGAAAGAGAAGAAAAAAAATCAAATCTATCCTTCAATTGGTTGTTCCATAACCTTGTGGATTTTACCGCAATACTCACAGAATGCATTACCTCGCGACTTTAAAATATTTTTAACCTTTTCCGAAAATTCCATTCCACAGGCAGAGCAATATTTTACTCGTTTAGGATGATGTACGATAATTTCCTTGGGAATAATTTCAGGCTCGGGAGGCGTAGCTTTGTCGGGAGTTTTTTGACGGGGAGCTATATAAGGATTTCTTTTTTGTTCTACTTTGCTTTGTTTTTGTTGTTGCGGTTGCTTTTTACTTCCTTTAGCTCCCTTCTTAATCAATTTATAAAAAGCTTTTATAATAGAGTATACAACAACTAAAATGATTGTAATGATGACAAAAATGGCGATGGTCGTTAAGACTTGAGCAAATAAAGGTTGTCGAAAAAACCAATCAGAAAATCGTATAAAGAGTCTTCCTTCTTGTTCGATTATTATTTTTCACCAATCTATTAATTTTTTTAAAAATTTAATTAATTGTTATTTAGAAGATATAGATTGAGTAATATTAATAAATTGGAGTCCAATCTTAATATTCTAAAGCTTTTAAATGATCAATCAATAATGTATTCTATCTGAATTAGCTTTTTTAATTATTTAGTCGTCCTTCTGAGGTATGAGGTATTAGGAGGGTAAATTTTGAGCCTTTAGTATAATCATCCTTAATTCTGTTTTCTACCTTTATCTTACCATTCATCATTCGCATAATATCAGAGGCAAGAGTTAATCCAATTCCCATACCCGTAGAAAATTTTTCTTTTAGTCGAGAATAATTAAAAAGGACCTCTTTTTTAATATTAGGGATACCAACTCCATTATCTTCAATTTCTATTTGAAGGAAGTTCATTTCTTTCTTAGATATTGGATAAATCGTAATAGTGATTTTAATCTCTTGGTTTTCATTATGGATGATTGCATTCTGAAGGATATTAACAAAAACATCATAGAGAAACTCACTTGTTTTGAGTTCAATATCAGTATGTCTTGAATGGACCATTATGCTGAAGTTTTTATTACAATATGTTTTTTTGACATAGAGAATTGCTTTCTTTAACATATCACATATGTTTTGAAGCTTAAGAGATAACAAAAAGGTTTCCCCCTCTGATAATTTTCTAACTAATGAAATAATTCGTTTACCTCTTTCTATCTGGGATGTTATAATTTCATATAATTCTTTGAGATCAGTAAGATTCATTTCATTTTTAAGCAATTGTTTGCATAGATAGAGTGCCATATTTGTATTTCCTAAACAATTACTCAGATCATGGCTAAGAAAATTTAAATAAAACTTTAACCGAAATGTTTTGCTTGTTCTTGCAGTTTGTTGTAGAGTAAAAATATTTAGTAGGATAATACACTCATCGCCAATTGTTGTTAAATTAGCTGATAAATACCAATAGTTTTCTTTTCTTTCCAGTTCTTGATATTTTAGACGGATTTTGTCCAAAAAAAGTTCAGAATAGTCTCTATTGATTAATTTTTGTAAACTAACTAATATGTCACTTAGATCTTCTTTTTCAATGTATTCTTTTAACAACTGTTGAAGACCAAGATCTTGCCTATGATTAAGATTAAAAAATTCTTTAGCGCATTCATTCATACCAATTATTTTACCCTTGAGATCAGCTAAAAAAGTAGCAAATAAATGATTTTTAGGACTTTTTGTGGTTATATTTTCCATAAATGGCGAATAGTATATCCCGATTTTTTAATAGAAACTATATATTTAAATGTGGTGTGTTTTATAAACATTATAGTTTTGTTTGGTTTGGGATCCAAAGTAATAAGCTAGGAAAAGTTACAAAAGCAAATATAAAAATCTGGTATGGAAAATTACTTTATGAATGTCTAATAAGATATTTTATAGTCATATGTTTATGAAATAAATATGATTGAGAATAATCCGAATTAATTAAAAATAAACTAAAAAAATATTAAGTTTCGTTCTCTACAATTCAAGAACATTAAAAAAATGTGTTACTCCATCAGCTTAGAGTTGTGTTTAAATCTCATAGAAAAACCTTCATTTGTATTAGATTCTAATTATCAGTTGATTGCCTTTAATCAACAATTCTTTTCCACCTTTAGATTTGCTAATAATCTAAATAGAAAGATTTCTATATTTGAGATTAATGAACATCAATGGGATTTTCCCGCATTTAAAAAACTTTTACTTGACATCCTCCCAAGAAGAAAAGAAGTCGAGGAATATAAAATCGTGCACGATTTTAAGACATTAGGAATAAAAAACCTAAATATCCATGCAAAAAAAATAAAATCAATCCATTTACAAGAGGAGCTTATTCTTCTTACTCTAAAAGAAGAGAGTTCTGGTATATTTAAAGAAGAAATACTTAAAATCTTAGAAGAACGAGGGGATATATTTCGCTCTATAGCATCCTTTTTTTTTAACTATGATTTACCCCTTATATTTAGAAAAATTCAAGACTTTTTCATCGATCGATATCATTGTGAAAGTGTGGTTTTTGGATATAATGGAAATGATGAAAAATTAATAATCCCCCTCGAAAAAGGTGAACTCAAATATGAAAAAACATATCTGAAGTCCATCATAGAAAATAGATCGTTTAAAATTATCAAACTACTCAGTGGAGAACCTTTTGATAGCCCCTCAGGGATTATCTCAATTAAAAAGATGTTAATGATACCTATCACCTATGGTCAAGAAGAAATTGGTGCGATATTTCTAATAAATGATTTAGACAGCATTGATGAGATAGAAATAAATTTGTTACAAGTGCTCTCTATCTTTATTGGCTCTTTTTTGTTTAATTTGCTTCAACAAAAAAGGATAAATCCATTTAAAGAAAGATACGATTCGCCAGAGATTAAAAGTATTGATGATGTTGATAAGCAAATTCTACGAGAATTATATAATGATGGTGCTCAAACATTACAAGATTTAAGTCAAAAAATAATAAAACAAGATGGCTCTACTATGAGCACCACAGGAATTAAAAAAAGAATTTCAAAATTAATAAAAGCAAAATCTCTAAAAATCCAAGGTAATATCAATCTCCAAAAATTTAGTTATAAAATGGCTTTTTTCTTTCTCACTCTAAAAGATTTTAGCAAAAGAGAGATTTTTCTCAATCAGATTAATTCTTTATGTCCCAAAATTCTAATGTCTGGTACATTAATGGGGACTCATCAAGTATTTATTAGCATTTTGGGACAGAGCTGGGAAGAAATCAATTATTGTTTTCATAATTGTAAAGTTATAAATAGTGAAGAGATAAAAGCCACCTCAATTTTTTACGTGTTAGACCTTAAATATCCCCCCTATTTACCCTTAAAAACATTATTTGAAGATTGTCGACAAGAACCAATAAAGTAAACATTATGGAAAACGAGATTAGAAATAATTATCTACTCTTGAAGTACAAAAGACAAGATAGAGATTTAAAGATTTTTAAGAAGTCTTCAATTTAATAATTGCTTCTGCCAATTTTGTAAAGGCTTCATTAACATTGATGTTGTCTTTAGCACTGGTTTCTATAAATTCTAATGCTTCGATTTTTTCTGCCAAGCTCGCCCCATCCTCATTATTCACTCCCCTTTGGTGTTCCAAATCATTTTTATTTCCGACGAGTATATATAGCTGCTCCTTTTTTACATGCTTCCTGTAATCTGAGAGCCATCTTGCTGAAATATTATCAAATGAGGAATAACGGGTAATATCATATACTAATAAAGCACCCGAACAGCCTTCATAATAGGCAGAGCGCGCCTTTTCGTACTGAGTCTGGCCTGCGATATCCCAGAGCACCATCTTGGCTGTAGAATTTAATTGTGGCAGTTTCACATCTTTTTTCAAGATATTAGCACCTATAGTAGCTTTATAATCCTCTTTAAAGCTATTATCAACAAATTGATTTACTAAAGAGGTTTTTCCGACGCCAGCATCTCCCAGAATTGCAATCTTAAGGACCCAATCGCCCGATTTCTTAGATGACATGATAATTTTAATTTCTCATTCCTTTTGAAATGATTTGAATTGTTATTGTTATTGTTATTCTAATATAACAACTAAGTTTTAATAATTTTTAATAATAATAAATTGTTTATGATTAAAATAAATCTTTACTCTTTTGTAGTATCTATTCTATTTTTAATTTAAGTATAGATATTATTAAATTTTTTGGATTCATGAGCGCCAGTATTGTTCACATATATTAAAATTCCAAGAGACTTTGATCTATTATCTAAGACAGATGAGTGCGAAGCGATAAGAAAAGTTTTGAGGGGGCCATTCAATTGGAAGATTTAAATTTTTCACCATATTTGTCACATGGATTCCCACTGCCTCCATTGAATATCTCATTTTCTCAGGAAATCTACATGGACTATTTTGATCATAGGCACATCCGGTATATCCTTTTTGTTCACAGATTCTACAATGACCATCCCATAAAATGAAACATTGATCATAGCTTTCTGAATATTCTTTTAAAAAGTGTATTACCTCTTGTTCTAACTCATCTCTCAGTAAGCTTTTGGTATAAAATCTATTTCTTATTTGTTTCCGACTACGCTTTGGATGTTTTCGTTTTTGCTTCTCTACATATGCGGCTAAATTAAATTTGGCATAAATTAAGAAAAATTTAGAGTATCTTAAGAGATTGTTCTCCATATAAGGTGCTTCCGGAGGACATGCCCAAGAATGGCCATAATTTGGACATCGAAATTGAGGATTAATACAAAAAGTCTGTACCCTTTTATCAAAAGTGAGATCTTTATACATGACTTCTATGCTTGGCATTGTAGGAGGGGTCTATTTTTTCATTATCTTATTTTTTAAACCATGATTACCTATTCATTGCTGAATATGTACTATTATTTGTATTTTTTATTAATATTTTAATTTTTGATAAATTTAAAGAGTATAGATCTTTAATCTTAGCTAGATATTAAATCTAATTCTTTTTGTGCGACAGAATTTGTAGAGTGTTTTATTA
>SHMU01000186.1 GCA_008080765.1 Promethearchaeota archaeon
GATGAAATTTCCACTGCAAAAGCTTTAAGAAATACCTTCTTAAAAAACTAATGGAAAGTTATTTTTGAACAAACCCTAATTTATATCTTAAATCAAAATCCACTGATTTTCCTCGAATATTTCTCAAAAAAGTCACTTAAATCAACATTTCCTCCACTTATTATAACTCCGATTTTTTTATTTTTCACAGGAATTCGATTTGAGAGCACACCACCTAATGAACAAGCTCCAGAAGGTTCCACCACAAGCTTCATTCTTTCCCAAATAAACTTCATCGCAAAAAGGATTTGCTCTTCTGAAATGGTAATAATTCGATCCACATATTTCTTGATAATAGAAAATGTCCGTTCGCTAAGATTCGTCAATAAACCGTCAGCAATCGAATTTGTTGTTTCATTGGTTTGTATCCTATTGCTCTGTAGAGAACGATATGCATCATCTACATTTTCGGGCTCAACACCAATAATCTTAATTTTTTTATTAAATCCTTTTGTAGCAATTGAAGTACCACTTAATAATCCCCCTCCCCCTACAGGAGCAAAGATGAAATCCAAATTTTTGATTTGCAGCAATAACTCGTATGCAGCGGTTCCTGCTCCTGCAATAACCGCATCATTATCATAGGGATGAATGAGAGTATAACCATAAGTATCAATTAATTTTTTCGTTGTAGATTGTCTTGCTTGTAAAGAATTTTCACACAGCACAACATTCGCACCATATGTATCTTTAGTAGCTTCAATCTTTACTTTAGGAGATGTATTTGGCATCACCACTGTCGCGTCTATATGTAATAATTTCGCAGATAAAGCTACAGCTTGAGCGTGATTCCCACTTGAATGGGTAACTATTCCTTTTTTCTTTTGCTCTTCTGTGAGTTGCGAGATGGCATTGACTGCTCCTCTCATTTTAAAACTGCCTCCTCTTTGAAGATTTTCACATTTGAGAAAGAGTTCCGCACCAGTCTTAGAGTTTAAACTCCTTGAAGTGAAAATAGGTGTTTTATTAATATGTTTTGATATCCTTTGATATGCGTTTTTAATATCTTTATATGTTGTCATGTTTTTAATTCTTAAAAGGAGATATGATAATAAAAAAAGATGATAATTTAAAAAATAGGAACTAAATCTTCGCAATTACATCTACTTCAATTTTCATCGTGGGAGCAGGTAAATTAGCAACTTCTACTGCTGATCGTGCTGGAAAGTCCTCATCAACTCCATTATCTTTAAAAAATCTCTTATATGCTCGATTCATTTTCTTAAAATCGTTTATATCTTTTAAAAAGACTGTAACTTTCACGATATCTGAAATTTTTGCTCCCGCTACTTCCAAAATTGCTTTTACATTGCCTAATGCTGTTATTGTTTGTTCTTGAATATCTTCAGTTCCAGGTTTTGGTCCTTGTCCAGATACAAATAAAAATTCTCCCGCTTTTACAGCATGGCTGTATGGTCCTGCTTTCGGGGTGTTGGCATTAATAATTTCTTTTTCAACCATTTATTCGAGCCTCTTTTTTAATAATTTTTTCCGCGAGCTAAAATTGGCCATTTACCAATATACTCGCCCGCTTTTATAACATGAATAAAATCATGTAGATTTATAGTAATACAAATATGCGCGGGAATTAACTCAATCTTTTGGCCTAGCTGAAACTCGTCATTCGGTCCCGCTTTAATTTGGCTATGCTCCTCTGTGATTACTCGAAATCTGCAGCGAGGATAGTCTTTGAATATAGGTTTTCCGTCTCCTGTAGGAAAAGTTTTAGTGCCCGCATCTAGGGTGTATAGGCGCTTAGCTGTGTTATTTTGCACGGTCGTTAATATGGATACCGCGGGTTCAAATTCGGGAACTACTCTATGAAGGTGATCATCAGAAAACACGTAAGTTCCTGGTTGAATTTCAGTAATTCCTTCTACTTGGGGAGAAAACATAAAGGTTCCCGAGCCCGATGCGGTTAAGTAATCAATATTAAATCCATTTCTATTGAGAAGATCCCTTGTTGCTACTAACTCTTTCATGCACTCTTCTGTTTGTTGCTTCCTTATTTCATTATCTGTTTGCGGTGTAAGATGCCCCTCGTAGCCTTGAAGTCCTACTAAGTTGAGATTCGACTGTTCTTTTATAAAATTTGCTAGCTCAAGGGCAGGATCTCTTGGTTTTACACCTGTTCTTCCCATCCCTAAATCTATATCAATTAATACTTCCAGATTGATTTTATATTTCTTTGCAGCCTCATTTAAATCCACAACATTTTTTTGCGAATCTACCACACATCGAGTTAATGTATATTTATTTAAGAGCACTAACCGTTCTATATGATGTGGATCAATGACTTGGTTTGCAATTAATATATCGTCAAATCCACATTGAGCATAAATCTCTGCCTCTCCCACTTTTGCCACGGCAATTCCTTTTGCAGAATCTCCCACAATCTTCATCTGAAGATGTGCAATGAGCGGTATTTTTGCTGTTTTAGTATGATGTCTTAAATTTACTTTGGTTCTCTCAATAAAATCCGCCATATAACGCATATTTTTTTCCATAATATCATAATTCAATACTAAAGCTGGTGTAGGAATATTTTCTAATGTGTTTTTTTCCATCTTTTTCTCGTTTTCCTTTTAGAGAGGATTTAATACTTTTAAAAAATATACTTAATAATTAAATTTTTCATATAAATTTAGAAAATTAAAATATTGAATATAGATTGTCCTAAAGCATTTTTTTCTAAGAAAAGCAGAAAAAAAGCGAGCTCTATTTGTTTTTCATGAATATGAGAAATTTTCCCTTATTTTTCTTTTTTTCAAATGCTTTATTATCGAAATTGCTTCTTGTATACTACAATTCTTGGAGAACTTGGATGCATGCTCGAATTTAAAAGATTTATGACATCTGATACATTTCTTTTTCTGAATTCTCTTTGGTGTATAGTACCATGTCCCACACTGAGTACATGTGAAAAAATAGAATTTTCTTGAATTATTTGGCATAATTAATTATTCTATTAGCACATTCATAAATATTAACGGGTTGGTAATTTAGTAATTTTTTGATTAAGATAGTCAAAAGAATTTTAAAGAACTTATATTGAATCTATCTATATTGACTATTTATAGATTAATATTTTACACAAAAACTAAATAAAAATATATATTTTCATTATTACATAAAAAATTATAAGATTTGATATTCCTAATAAACCAAAAATGTGATCCAATTGAAAGCATATGATAAAGAAAAGCTTGATAAATTAAGTATTGATGATCTAACCCATACTTTTATGGATATTATTAAAGAACAGACCTCTGTTTTAATTGATGGAATTGAAAGCTTAATAGATGAAAATTTTAAAGAAGTTAATAATAAATTGAATTATGTAATACAAACGAAAACAGAAGTTAAAATAAAGAAACGATTTGAGTCCAAAATTTTTAAATCGAAATTAATGTTCAGCAAAGCTGATAGATTAAAAATATTCAGTAAAATTAATGATATTAAGAATATTGGTGAATTTTTAGCTAATAAAATGCTTCTATATAAAATTATCTTTCCTGATAAGGAATTTAAAATCCATTTAAAGGAAATAATAATTTCCTTAAGAAACATTTCAGATGATATCTCATATGCGGTAAAATCAATTGGAACTGATCTAATCAAAGCACATGATATCTGTGAAAAAATAAAAGAGGAAAGAAGGAAAATGAGAAAACAAGAATTTGACCTATTGAAGCGGCTCTGGGCTTATGATATGGATTATTTATCTCGTACTTTTCTCTATATAAAGGAATTAATTGAAGGAATAATGATGTTAGCCGATCATATAAAAGATTTTGCCGAATATATTCAATTCTTATCAACTAAATATTTAATCTTTGATTGAATCTATTAGGAGAATTATATGGTAGATGAAATTTCGTTTTCTTTGGTCTCAATTTTAGTTATTATGGGTATTTCTTTAGCGTTTGCAATTGGTGCAAATGATGAAACTCTCTCTGCATTAGTCGGGGCAGGGGTAATTAAATTTAGGATTGCCTTAATAGTTGGAGGGATAGCGACAGCTTTTGGAATGATTCTTTTTAGTCAAAATGTTGGAAAAACAGTTGGGGAAGATATATTAGGATCTGGCGTAAAATATACAGACTTTATGCTATTAGCAGTTCTAATAAGCAGTATTATTTGGTTAATTATAGGGTCTTTAGCAGGTATTCCTTTAAGCTCCACTCATAGTACTGTAGGGAGTATTTTTGGGGTTTTAATTGTATATGCTTTGTCGCAAGGTGGAATAAATCTGGAAAGTGCTTTAAACTATGATAAACTTTTAGAGGTAGTTTTAGGATGGTTCTTCAGTCCTGCACTTGGTTTGTTAGTTACCTTTATCATCTTTAAAATCGTTGCTAAATTTTATCTTTCACGATTAAGAGGGCTCAACCAGATAGAAAAGGCCGAAAAAAATTTTAACTGGTTGTTGCTAGTTACTGTTATTTTCGCAGAAATTTGGGTTGGAGCAAATTCTGCGGAATGTATAGGAATTTTTTATGGAATATATAGTAGTAATTTCATAACAATTGAGCAATATTGGATTTCTGTCATTATTTGTGGTATTTTTGTTTTTCTCGGAATTTTTTTCGCAGGAAGATTTGTGATTAGAAATTTAGCCAGTCATATGACTAATGCTCGACCCAGTGAAGGAGTCATACTTCAGAGTTCCTCAGCGCTTATCTTAATGATTGCCACATTTTTAGGATTACCCATTTCACACTCGCATGTCATTGTTTTTTGCATTATTGGATTAAATCTATCACAAAAAAAAGAAATTGATAAAAAAGGAATATTGAAGATGGGACTATATTGGGTTCTCACCTTTCCGGTTGCAGCGATTTTAGCAGGACTGCTTTATTGGATTTTTATATTTTTTGGATTATCATAATACAAAGTCATAAACTATATAAAATATATAGACTATATATACAAATAAGAACTAATAATTCAAAGTGAAAAAATGGGCTCGTTAATAGAATATTTTAAGAAGGAGACAGCAAAGAATGTCTTAGAAAAGGCGATAGATCATGCTAAAGAGGTTCAGAAAACTGTTAGAGAATTAAATGAGGGGATAAAAATCCTTTTACAAGAAAAAGATTCTGAAAAAGCACATGATGTGTTTCACAAAGTAGATCTTATTGAGGGGAATGCTGATTCTATTAGAAGAGATATTCTCTCCTCAATCTCTAAGGGTGAGCTGAATCCAAGTGTAAGAACGGATCTTTCCCATTTAATAAAGCGGCTAGATGATGTAGCAAATTGTTCAACTGGAGTTGCAAGAAGGATAAATACAATTCCAATGATTTTTTGGGAACAATCAAGCCGAGAGTCTCTAAATCTAATAATACAAATGATGGAAAAGACAGTCGAATGTTCCAGTTATTTAGATAAAATCGTAGTAGATTTATTAGGAGAGAGAAAAAACGTTAAAGAGTACGCAAATCAAATAAATGTTTTGGAGCATGATATTGATCTATTAAATATCAAATTGAGAACAAGTCTTCAAAAAACAAATTACAATGTAAATAGCTTTTCGATATTCACAGCTGGAAATACTATTGATATAATTGAAGCTATTTCCGATTCAATTGAGGCTGTAGCTGACTATATAATGCTCCTTCTTACAAGTGCCTCAGTATAAAGAATTTGAAAAAAAATTTAGTGAAATATTCTCTTCTTTTTTTATTTTCTATTAATAGAGAAGTGCACTTTTTTGCTGTTATTTATTTTACTGACAAATATTATTTAAATGATTCATTATAAGATAGAGAAATTGTAATTAAACGCAACTAAACTATTTATAAAAATGATTAAAAATGAGTCATAAATTTATTCATCCAATAGAAAATCGCTATCGTACCAACATTGCAGAGTTTTTTACGCAAGAAAAGAAGTTAGAAAATTGGTTAAAAGTAGAAGCCATTTTGGCAAAAATTCATGCAGAAATGGGGAATATTCCCAAAGAGGCAGCAGAAGAGATCCAGAAAAAAGCAAATCTTCATTTCATTAAACTGGAAAGAGTAAATGAAATAGATAAGCAAATTCATCACGATCTTATGGCAATGGTTAAGGCATTAGCAGAACAATGTGAAGGGGAGGCAGGAAAGTATATTCATCTGGGCGCAACCAGTTATGATATTGAAGACACGGCGCTTGCCCTTCAACTTAAAGAAGGTTTGGAATATCTTAATACCTCTCTTAAAACATTATTAAAAGTGTTGCTTGAATTAGCAGAAAAACATAAGGAATTGGTCTGTATTGGAAGAACGCACGGACAGCATGCTATTCCTACTACCTATGGAATGCGCTTTGGAGTGTGGGCCTATGAAGTGGATCGTCATCTCACACGATTAACTCAAACTATAGAGCAAATCTCTTACGGAAAAATGTCCGGGGCAGTGGGTACAATGGCAAGCTTCGGAGAGAAGGGGATCCAGATTCAAGAGCGGGTGATGGAAGAGTTAAATCTTAATCCCGTATTAATTGCAAATCAAATAGTACAACGTGATAGGCATGCGCAGATAATATTTCTCACTTCTCTCATCGGACAGACCTTGGCAAAAATAGCTCAAGAAAACCGAATTCTTCAGAGAAATGAAATCGCTGAAATGTTTGAACCGTTTAAAAAAAAACAAGTAGGAAGTTCGACTATGCCTCATAAGCGCAATCCACATAAATCCGAAAGAATCTGTAGTTTAGCCCGTGTTTTAAAATCGAATCTAATGGTGGCACTAGATAATATTGTATTAGAGGATGAAAGAGATTTGACAAATTCGGCATCTGAAAGAGTGTTATTTGCGGAAAATTTTGTATTTCTTAACTTTATGATCGAACAGATGACCAAAAATCTTCAAGGAATTGAGTTAAATAAGGAAAATATTGAACGGAATCTTAATCTAACGAAAGGTGCTTGCTTGGCAGAAAAAGTAATGGTAGAATTGGTAGAAAGGGGGATTGGGAGGCAATATGCCCATGAAGTATTGCGACAAGCAGCTATTGAAGCGAGGGAAAAGGATCTTTTCATGTATGAATTATTAAATTCTCATCAGAAAATAAAAAAAAAATTTACCGAGCAAGAATTAAAGGAACTTTTAGATCCTCATGACTATATTGGTACTGCTAAAACTCAAGTCGAGAATTTGGTTAACACTATGAAACAAAAATATAATTTTTAAAACCTTTTTATTCTCTATTTTATTCTCAATTTTTAAAACCTTTTTATCCTCTATCAGTAATTAATGGTTAGAAATGCTATATGAGTTTTTAACTAATTGCGAAAGAAGTCCCCTCCATTCATGGAGGGGATGAATTTCGCAGAGCATCTACATGGTTTATGCTGTGGGTGAGATTTTCCGCATTATACATCACTAAAGTAACGGACCCCCTCCTTTTAAATACCTCGCATACTATACACGAGTAGAGAAAGAGACCCTTGCAAGGAGAAGAGAACGTGCAATTAACCCAAAAAATTCGGATTTATCCCACAGAAGATCAATTAGAACTCCTGTGGGATTTATCGGAGAAATGCCGCTTGATTTATAACTTTGCACTTTCGGATCGCCTCA
>SHMU01000187.1 GCA_008080765.1 Promethearchaeota archaeon
TCATTTTTTTAATGGAAGTCTCTTTTGGAAGAATTTAATTAAAATTCATCACTAAAATTATTTGTCGGTAAGACCCCGTTTTATTGCGAAAAAAAAGCATTGGCATAAATTATCCTCATTATTTTTCCTTTCTTAAAAAAAAATAGATACTTAAATACCTTGGATTCTTTCAGATTGGATAAGCGCGGTTCTATGAAGAAAAGACATACGTTCAAATTCCCAATTTGGATTCGCATAGTTGTTCACAGAGCGCGTGTACTACATTGACCAAAAGTGCGTCAAAAAAGCAACATACAAAAGAAGTGACACATATAAAGCAGACAAATGGGCTCAATAAACACAGGTAATAAATATAGGTAACAATGTTCTGTTTATTATTAAGAATAGAATTATTTTCTTATTATATCTGATAAAACAATAGGTATTTTTTTTTTAATTTATTATTAGCTATTTAACTATTTAGCTATTTAACTATTTAGCTATTATCGTCGAAATATCTAACAATTCAAAAGAGAGTTTTGGAATGGAAATTGATATTCATCGCATGGATCTTTGGGAAGCAATTGATGAAATTATTTACCTTTTAGAGGAGTGCCAAATACATAAGGAGAGAACAATAACAATCATCCATGGGTATCGCCACGGAAAGATATTAAAGGACTATATCCACTCGGAAGGATTCATAAGAGAAATGAAGAAGGCAGGATTCAGTCTGAAGAAAAAAACAATTCGAAATCAGGGCGCTACGACATTTTTTATCAAATAGATTTAACTTAAGTGAAGAGTACATCATGCCACTATTTGATCACCCCGCTAATTTACGCTTTACTATGCCTCCCATTTTTTTTTTTGCCACTTTCTTCTTGACTTGAAACGAATCTTTTCATTTCATATTTCCAAATCTTTCTTTAATTCAGATATTGTTGTTACTATTTTAAGAGTTTAATATTCAAAAATAAATATCTGGCTTCATTCCACCTTATATCTATAGAAATGCTTCAAATAAATCTCGATACAAGATTATTGCCACTCAATACAATATTAATGTTAATAATAAAAGACCCGATATCATTTTTGAGATTAAAAGTGAAAATACTGAGAAAATCTCATATTTATTTCTTGAAGTAAAATGTTCAAATGCTCAAAAGATCAAAAGTATATAAGAAATAGTATCTATAAATGCTTCGGATATATTTTTGACTCTAAAGTATTTCTCAATCTATTAAAAAAACCTCATATTATATTAGCCATAGAAGATCTAAAAGATTCGAAATTTGAAATGGTATCTAATAATAATCCTCTTTTAATAGTCACATGGAAGACTCTCTTCAATGAAACAGATTCATATCTAAGCGTTAAATCAAATTTTTATAATTCTTTCCGAGATTGAGAAAGAGCTGCCGCTCGCATTTGGATTCTAAATTACTTCCGAGAATTTGCTTATTCAAATGATTTCTGGTCATCTATTATGAATAAAAATTTGGAGTTTTTAAATTAATAGAGTAAGTTGGTATAAAAATGGATAATAGATTAAATATTATTTAGCAATTCTTTATAACATCTAAATTTATTAGTTTTCTATTTCGATATTTTTTTTAATTTAGTGCTGATTTATTAAATTTTTCACCGCAATATTTACATTTTACAAAAGTACTGGCTTTCTCCATATTATTTAGTGGTGCTCCACACTGAGGACAACGTAAAGATTTAAATTCATATCCAAATTTTTCACCAAATCGCTCATTCGCAAGTTGCCAGATATGGGTTAACACACCATTAACTGTTGGATTCTTTTCAGCACCTAAGTGAAGCATAGCAATGTTTTTTAATTCATCAACTTGAATTTTAATAATAATTTGTTCTCTATGCCCCAAATCAGGATCTATGTTTTGATTAAGAATATAATAATATAATTCCGCAATAAATGGATTCTTGCTATGAAATATCGGTTTTGAAACTGGTTTTCCTGCCCATGAGCCTATTGCATCGCTTAATAAATCAAAGGAGCGGTTGGGATTATGTTCAAGTTCAAATGATCTAAATGATCTAACAATTTCGCTACTTCCATAAATATTTTTAACCTTAGCAATATTTTCCTCTCCTGGATTAATAATAGGTGGGCATTTGGATACAATATTTAATTTTTCTCTTGATGTCATTTTGGGTTTACCAAAAGCATCAATATAAGTTGCCATTGGAGCAACAGGTATACTACCACAAATTAATGGTTCTAAATAAAAGTCAATGGATTCCGACTGATCAGGAGACATATTAGGAATTTTCGCCCGATTTTCTCTTTTATAAACTCTTGGTTTAATATCAATTATTCGGATATGTTCAGCGGTCATTTGAAGGGAAATTTCGATATTGTTAATTAGCATTTCAGTTTTATTTCCTATAGCAACTTTATATCGTATAAAACCTCCTAAAAAATTGATTGAACATTTTAACTGCACTTTATCTGCCGCGCTTTTAAAATCAAGTTTCTGCCCACTTAATTTGATAGTTTCTTTAGATAATTCAATTTCTTCTTTCTTTCCTATCTTTGTCCCATGACGTTCTTTAAGACTAATAGAACCGCTGGATCACCAGAAATGATTTTGAAAACTATTTTGATCCAGATTCATTGTTCAAGAAGGGAAAAAAAGCCATCTATAAAATTCATGGTTCGACAAAGAACATTATTACAGGAGAGAATACCCGAGAATCACTCGTTGCCACTATTCAGGCGCTTGGTTCGAGCAAAGAGGGCGAAAATATCTTTCAAGTAGAGTCATTTAAGCAACCACTGTTCGAGCACATTTCACGGGGACGAACGCTGGTTGTCATGGGTTATTCGGGAAGTGATGATTTTGACATCATTCCCACGTTAACGGGGTTAATAGAACTTAAAGATATAATCTGGATTAATCATACTTCAAATGATAATAAAACCGAAAAGATTTACGAAATTAATAAATCTGCAGACAAAAAACGGACAAAGACGGTTAAAGTTGATCAAATTCTTGCAAAGCTTTACAGAATGAACAATGCAGAGTGTGTATATCGGGTGGATGTATGTACATCACGATTATTCGGTAGCCTCATTGACACAACCCTAAACTTCCACTCAAAAAGCTTTTCGATAAGCCCTGCATCGTGGCTTATTGATACAGTGAGAGCTCCGGATGAATTCGAGGAGTATATTATTCCCTTTAAGATTTACAACGTTCTTGAAATTATTAAGGATGCAATGAAATGTTCAAAAATAATTCTTAAGAGAGCTAAAAGAACAAAGAATAACACATGGAAAGCCGCAGCTTTGAATAACATCGGTTCGTTATTAGATATGAAGGGAAATATAGACGGTGCACTACACTATTATAAGAAAGCGTTAGTAATTGATAAACAATTGGATGATCCACGGGGAAAAGCAACAAGATTAAACAATATTGGCTCTTTATTGGGGGCGAAGGGAAAACGAGAAGATGAATTACGCTATTATAAAGAAGCGTTGGCAATTGCCAAGCAGTATGACTACATACCGGAAAAGATTATCTTTTTAAACAACATCGGCTTCTCATTGGATAGGAAGGGGAATATAGACAGTGCACTACGCTATTATAAGGAGGCACTAGCATTTGCCGAGCAGCAGGGCGACATCTCAAGAAAAGCTACTATTCTAAATAACATCGGTTTTTTATTATATAGAAAAGGCAACTTGGAAGAGGCACTTAAGTATTATGAGGAAGCACTCCCTATTTTAGAGCAACTTAAATTTTCGGAAGCTGAGATCGTTAGAAACAACATTAAAAATCTCCAGAATAAGTTCAAAAGGTGATTTTTTATTATTTTCCAAAAGCAGTATAAATACTTATTGATATCATTATTTTTCACTTTAACATTAGGAAATCTCTATCTACTATAAATAAAAATCGATCTTCCTCCTGCAATTAGTTTTCTATATTCAGAGATTTCTGGAGGTAAATAATGTGCTAATTTGGATAAAATCCGATACTTTCCTCTTGGATCTCCCTAATGGAGTTCGTAAAATAAAAAACACTACCTATCTATGTAATATTTAACTCTTTTTGTGATAAAATTTTTAGTATCTTTGAGCCTGTTTTAAGAGGGATTGAAGCATATGAATGAGCAAGTGCTATAGGGATTAATGCATCCTTATAAATTATTGTTCCAATATGATCTAATAGATTCAGAGTTCCTAGTAATGCAGGATGTTTAAGTATCTCTTTAGTAAATAGAGGTTTTTTTTTTGTAGGGATAGTTATTGTTAAAATCTGTTGTTTTTTAGTTTTATAAAATAGTTTTTGTCCATAATATGTTTCTGAACCATACTCTCCGCTTTGTGGTTTTTGGCAAGATAATATATATTTATAAATATAATTCTCTGTTAGCAACATCAGAGTTTGCGGTTTTAAGAATTTTGAAATAATATCGGCATGTTCTGCGAAATTTCCTGTTTTCTCAATTCCAACAATTATGGGATATTTAAAACTTTGGTCCTCAAGATTTTGATAGATATGGGTATTGATAAAATTTAGAATTGATCTATGAATCCACGCTTGAGGACCAAATATTGCTAAAGGTCCATCAATTATAAAGGCAGTATTACTTAGAAGGTCTAAACGTCTTTTTCTGAGATATTCTAAATATCCAATCATATAAAGATGTTCCAAACAACTCATCATTCTATTTAGGGGTCCAGAATTGGATTGCAGATCATAAACTTCCTCATATACTCTTAAGGCATCAGTTGGAAAGAGTTCAAGGCCACATGAGGGGCATTTACATCCTTCTTTTGGAACGGGAATATTTTTTGCACATCTTTCAGTAGCAGCACATTTTTTAAGAATTATGTTATTTCCAGAAAATCTCTCCTTACCATATTTTAATAACGTAAAATAAATGTCTAATAATGCAGTATCTTCAATTACATATTTTGTGAAAATCTCATAAATTCCATATCTCCATGATTCAACAAGATTTGTACAATTTTTTTTTCTTATATTTGACCCTGGAAATACCATAGGTTGTATTGATTCATAAATAGTATCCTTCAATTTTGAAGGATTGATAAAAGTATGCTTTTCTTGCTCTATTATTTCTTCCATTAAAACTAAAACTGCTGCAATTTGAAGATAGCCTAGACGAGTACTTGGAAATCGTTCATCAACTTCTACTTCCTTTGATGACCCATCGAAGGAAAAAATATATTTAGGGAGAGTTTCTTTATTAATTTCTTGACTCAAATCAAAGATTAACTCTTGTGGGATCTCATCAACTTTTTCTTGATGAGAAATATGATATGATTTTAATTCATTCTTTACAAATTTATTTTCAATAATTGGAACATGTCCAATTCCTCTTGCTCTTTCAAATTGTCCTGATTTGCGCTGATAAGGGATGTTATTCACCTTCTTCTTTTTCTAATTGTTTTAATGAATCCTTTGCGTTTTTAATTCGTTCTGCACTGAAAAGATCTATTTGAGTAGGAATAATATATCTTCCACTTCTGGTCTTAATCCTTGCAAACCCCACATCCTCAGATTGTATTATTTGAGTATAAAAGTCTTTGAAATTATAATATTTAGATAATTCATTTACTTCCTTATGATTATTAAGATGAGTTACAATCCAATTTGAAGTATTTGCAAGAACTTGTGAATCCACGGATGTCACCTCTTGAGTTGCATATATTAGACCTATTTCATATTTTGCGGCTTCTTTAGCTAATCTTACATAAGGATCATCGGAGTCAGGTTTTTCAAATTTAGTCCTATTAAACAATCTATGTGCCTCTTCTATAAAAATCTGAATTTTGCTTAATGGTAAATTTTTTCTGAACAAATTCGCCGAGTCTTTTAATAACCCATTGATTATTCTTTCAGAACAATATTGAAGAACAGCCTCATTTCCCAGAGATAAATCAACTATTACAATTTTTCCTTTTTTCAATTCTATGATTATTTCTTCAACATAATCTGTACTCGTTTCAGAAGTATGGAATTTTTTTAAGCCAGTTAATATATTATAACCAATTCTCCCACGGGGTTTGTCATAAATTTCAAGAATTGCTTCAAGCTCGGAATCAATCCATGCTTTATTATTAAATTCTAAAGCTTTTGAATTTGTTTTATGAATTTTTAGGATAATATCCCACCATTCATACATGTTATCTTTTGTAAGAGTAAGAGTTCCCCTTCCCTTAGTTTTGAAAAATTCTTTTCCTAAAAACCCATTAATTAAATTAATTAAATCTTTTCTTGCTAAAATATCTATTTTGAAGTTCTTTGGAATGTTAAATTCTGCTTTCATAAGTGTAGCATATAAGGCTGCTCTTCTCCTTTTTGCTCTATTAAATCTTGATCTATCTAATTCTTCATCATTTGGACCTATAACATCAACAGTACTAAAAGTTTTGAAATATTGAGAACCTCCTTCTTGTATTACATGACGTTGAATCATTGCCCATACTTCTGGGATTATAGATTCTTCATAAAAATTTAACCTTAAAGATTTTTCATTCTTTTTTTTTGCATCAGCACCATAACGAAAAATAACAACAAATTCTTCTCCTAATTGAGATAATGCTGTTTTATCTTGAGGATTAACATTGGCATATTCTCCTGCGGGATCAAATAACAATTGTCCTATTTTTTCATTATTTTGTATTGCATATTGAAAAACTGCAGTAGCTATGATTTTCATCGTATTAGATTTACCTAATCTAGTCATTCCAAAAATTGCAGTTTTCATTGAAATAAAATCCTTAATATTTACTTTAACGGGGACTGAAATTGGTTTTGTGTCCTCAATTTTTCTGGATCTCCGTAGTGTAGAACCATATCTAACTGTACCAATTTTAATACGCTTTGGAGATGTTCCTTCAGATTGGCGTTCTCTTTCTTCTTGCTCAGTTATTTGTGGATAACTGGATATTATTGAAAGACTCTTTCCATATGGTTTATATACTTTATATCGGCTTGATGAATAAAAATTATCAATGTCATTACCAAATTTTAAAACCCTCTGACCTTCCACTACTATTTCATAAAAAGTTCCAAGAATTTTAGCTTCAATACCAGAAAATTGAATTTCATTTCGTGTTAAAATATCAACTATCTGTGAGGGTTCTTTTATTGATTTTCTTCCCTTTTCTGTTATTATTTCCCTCATAGCATCGCTTCGAACATTTATTAATTCTTTCTCAGAGGGCAATTGTGCAGGGCCAATAACACGTAATAAAATTATTTCCTCATCATCATCATTTAAAGGGGCTTTATCAGGTTCCATCACTGAAGCGAGGAGAAAACAATGCTTGGGAATACCTCCAGCATTTTGCTTCCAGCTATCATTTGTTAAAACTAAGCATTCTTCATAACCCATATTATAAATCCCTCCCACTAGTTCTACTTCATTTAATAATGCGGATAATTTAATTTCTTTTGGTAATATTTTGTCTCTTATTAAAGAACTCATTATTTCTCCCAGTTTTTATTTATCTTATCGAAATCCCATTTTATTTTTTAAAATTTGAGTCATTAAATTCATATCTTTATATTA
>SHMU01000188.1 GCA_008080765.1 Promethearchaeota archaeon
CCTAAGATATGCCCGCCAGCTAATGCTTAGTGGACTCGTGGGAATCCCCGTCCTTTAGGGCGGGGAGGCTTCAATTTAGAACTCATATACCATGTTGAAAGAACTAATAACATTTAAGAGCTAAAATTAAATACGAGTCATGATTTTCTTTAAAAGGTTAGATTGAAAAATCAAAAATGAACCTCTTTATATATAATTGATTTTTAATTAACTGGACGTGAGTAGAATTGTGAAAGAGTACTCCGATTTAGAACTAGTTAACAAGAAACCACGAAAAAGCATTGTAAAAGCCCTCTATTTTACTGGGGGTACAATATCATTGATCTTAGGAATAATAGGAATCGTGTTTCCTATTTTGCCAACTACACCCTTTCTCCTGCTTGCCACCGCTTTATATGCAAGAAGTTCTGAGAAAGCTTATAACTGGCTTTTAAATAACAGAATTTTGGGTCCGTATATCAGAAATTACATCGAAGGAAGGGGTATGCCGATTAAAGTGAAAATCTTTACTATAATACTTCTATGGGCTATTATTTTACTTTCAATCTTTTTATTTATTCAGATCACATGGGTGAAATATCTGTTATTAATAATAGCAATTGCCGTAACAGTTCATATCGTCTTAATTCGACCGAAAAAAGATAAAAAAACTAAAGCCAATATTGCATAAGGAAAAATTTCTGCCAAGATCATAACCGCCCATAATTCATAAAAACCATATCAAAATGGAAGCAAGGAAGTGAGAGTGAGAAACAAAATGTCTGAAGTAGAACAATATGTATGCACAGTCTGCGGATATAATATGGTAGGTTATCATCCCGAAAACTGCCCATTTTGCGGCGCTTCAAAAACTAAATTCATTTCCGCGGAACAATGTACTTCTGAATATGATATAGAGGTCATTGAGATATCAAAGGAGGTTGCACGCCTCAATTCAACCCCTAGTTTAGGACTAGAACATGCTGCATACCGAATAGACACCGGAAAAAAGAGATTCTGGATAGATTGTCCTTCTACGTTCAAAAAAGAGGTGGACACGATGGATGCAATCTTATTTACACATCACCATTTTTTAGGAGCGTCAAACCTTTACCATACCTATTTTGATGCGGAGGTATGGATTCATAAAAAAGATAGCCTAATGTCTTTGGCAGCACATCATTCATTCACAAACATATTTGAAGAGAATTTTTCTGTAAGTGGTATTGATGCGTTTCATATAGATGGGCATACCAGAGGATTCACGTTTTATATCTTTAAGGATATCTTATTTGAATGCGATTACACCTTTTATTCGGGTCAGTCAATGAAATATAATCCCTATGGAAATCGGGAGAGAACAAAAGAAGGCGGAGAAAAAATGAATCGCATCATTGAGAAATATACTTTGACAAACGTTTGTGGAGTTGACTATGTAGTGGATTTTAGTGAGTGGTATCCTTTGTTTCAAAAATTATTGGAATAAGAGAGTTCAAAAAGTACTAGGACACCTGTATCGGTTAAAGGAACTCTTTTCTACCCATCGTTTTCAAAAGTAGTTGGAATCATTCTCTTTAAGAAAAGAAGAGAAAACTATCCCTATTTTCAAGTGCTATGATAAATCTTTTTATGATATTTTAAATCATTAGAATTATTTTTTTATTTCATTAGTTAATAGATAAATTTAAATGGTTGACAAAGAATATTGGGAAAGAACCTATGAAAAGAAGGAATTATCCCGAATTCCTTGGCATTCTGATGATCCTCCCATACGATTAAAGGAATTAATAGAGAAGGGAGATGTAAAGGTGGGAAAAGCCCTGGATTTATGTAGCGGTGCGGGTACGAATTCAATATTTTTAGCAAAGAAGGGATTTGATGTTATAGGAATAGATATCTCCGAAGAAGCAGTTAAAATTGCAAAAGAAAGAGCAAAAGAGGACAATGTAGCCGAAAAATGCCAATTTTTATCTGCCAATGTATTGGAAAAGGAATTTCCGCCAACTACTTTCAATTTTATTATCGATAGAGGATGTTATCATCACATGCCACAGGAGGAGAAACCTTTTTTGGCCCAAAAAGTTGAAGAGTCCTTAAAACCAATGGGTATGTATTTATTATATTGTTTTAGCGATCAAAACCGCGGATGGGAAAAAGGAGTTCCTAAAAGTGAGATTTACGACAATTTTGGAAATCTTCTGGAAATTCGCGAGATTAAAGAGGTTGTGTGGGAAGAGCCCCCCGGTAATATAGTATATATGTATGCTGTAGTTATGGTTAAAAAAGGCTAAAACCGTACAAATATTTTTAAGCAAAAAGGAATTAGAAAATCAACCATAGAGGTTTCATTTCTCTTCTTTAGAGTTCAGTTTGTTATAGGTTCTATTTATCTATATACTTGAGGTTTTGTGGCTTTTTTCAGCGTCTTTCTGTTTTTCGTTTAGACCTTCCTTTTTTTTCGCTTTTATCGCGTTCTTTATCCTTTTAGTGCTTTTTTTGTTTTTAGCGCTTTTTTTGTTTTTAACGCTTTTTTTGTTTTTAACGCTTTTTTTGTTTTTAACGCCTTTTTTGTGTCTTTTAAGAGCCCTATAAGTGAGAAAGAGCGAGGGGATCAATAGGATATCTCGAATTCCTATGCTGGTAGAAAAATTAGAGAGAGAGTTTTTCATTTCGATAATAAAGGCTCTAAATAATTGTCTGCTTCTAATATCTCCTTTTTCTTCAATTTTAAGCAACATATACAGAGATATGCAAGCAATACCGATGGTTAACAAAAAGAGCAATACAATACCGTTAAATGAAAAGGGGCTGGGAAGGATAATGAGAGAAATTGTAAATTCTAAGCCGTTCAGATAATCGAATAGGACCCCGCCAATAATCGGGGAAGCTCCCAATGCCAAGGAGGTTAAGATATTGGTGATTGCCAAATAGGAGGTACCTTCTTCTTGCGGGGTTAATTTTAAGCTTATATTGCCCGTGGAAAGTACTATTCCTGCAGTAGCTATTCCAATTAAGAGGTATGTAACTATTAGGGTTATCAATAAAACCATGGTATCATTGAGGAATGTAGTAAATAAAAATAACATCACGCAAAGAATAAAAAGCGGACAGCAGATTTTTAGAATTGTTTTATTGCTATATGAATCGGAAAGTTTTCCAAAAATCCGAAAAAAGAGGATATTAGACACTTGACTTATAATTGTCAATAACATTACGATGCCTAAGGGAAATTGTAGAATCATTAACAAATAGACAGTAAAAAAGGGTGTAATTAAATTAAATGCAAAGCTCCAAAACAGCAAAAAGATAAGAAGGCATCTGTAATTAATATCATGAAAGGGTGCAGCTACTATTTTCGAGAATTTTAATTGATTTTCGCGTACCTTCATGAGAGGTTCAGGTACTCTTGAGATAAAATAGATACTTATCATACCAAAAATAAACGCGATAAAAAATAGAATTGAGTAGGAGAAAACTTCATATTGAATATATCTATTTCTCCAAAATTCGATAAAATTTGCCGCAATCAAGCTTGTAAGGAGGATGAATATGGACGAGATAAACTGTCGTTTTCCAAAAAATCTGCCCAATTCATTTTTGGGAACGAGATCATTCATCCAAGAGGTCCATGCTGTCTGTCCAAGAGAGGAAAATAGATATCGAAAAGTAAGAAAAATGAGAAAGAAGCAAAGAAGCAGTTCATTTTGAAAAAACAGGGGAATTATTGCGATTATTAAGAGCGCAATCCTGTAGAAGAGTAGAAATGAGAGGGTAATCACTTTTCTATTTCGTATTTTTTCCACGAGAGATACCGCAAAGATTTGACTCAATTGACAGAATGCAGGTATAGCAGCGATCAATCCTGTAATAATCGAAGAGGCACCCAGAAGAAGGGCAAATGCGATTAGAAAAGTACCTGAAGTCAGGCTTACCATTATTTGAGAGGTGAAGCCATCAGTTATTACAAATTTTAGCCCTTTACGAAGGTCTTCTTGTGTTAATGATTCTTGTACCAAAAATTTCATATTTCGAGCAAATATATATTCTACAAATTTCTAATGAAAAAAATTTTTAACGATTTGTAAAATCTCTGTTTAATTTTTTAATTTATGCTTTATTATATTAAATAGATTTCTATATAATAAGATTTAAATATAAATTTTTACTTGACAAATATGGGTATGAAAATGAGGTTTAAAAAATATTTAAATATCAAGAAATTGAAAACCTTTATTTTTTGGATTTTTATTCCCAGACCAATTAATTTAAATATTTTAAATTAGACTTCACGATACAATTTTTCTGAGGTAGTTTTATGACGAAATTTAAGAAAGAAAAATTCAATAAAGAGAAACTCATACTTACCACGTGCATGGGGCAATGTGTCCACGTAGCAGGAGTGCAGAATTTTATAGAGATTGCAAAACAATTGGGATTTACATGCATTTTTTTGGGTCCTGCCAGAGCAAAAGAGGAGATAATTGAGGCTATTAAAAAGTATACTCCTGAAATAGTGGGGCTAAGCTATCGATTAACGGGCACCACAGTCAAACCCTTACTAAAGAAATTGTTGGCAGAGATGAAAAAATTAGAAGATAGACCCTCTAAATTAATTTTTGCGGGAACTCCTGAAGTTGTGGATATTGCCAAACAATTTAAAGAATTTGATCATTTCTTTGTGGGAGGAGAACCTCGATATGAAATTTTATCTGTTCTTAAGAATTCTCATCACAGAGAAGAATCTAATAAAGAGATTCCTTCGGATTTAATTTCACGGATCGAATGGAAAAAACCATATCCGATTGTGAGAGCTCATTTTGGGCTTCCCAGTTTAGAAGACACGCTTGAGGGCATCAAAACCATTGCAGAGGCAAAAGTAATTGATGTAATTTCAATTGCCCCTGATCAAAACACTCAAGAAAATTTTTTCCATCCCGACGCTCAAAATAAAGAATTAGCAGGGGCGGGAGGAGTTCCTTTAAGAAATGTCGAGGACTTCCGCAAATTAGATGAGGCTCGTAACTATGGTAATCATCCGCTCTTGCGAATCTATGCGGGTACGCGAGATTTCATTAAATTAGCGCAATTATATCAAGAGACCATCAAAAATGCGTGGGCAGCAATTCCTATTTTCTGGTTTAATCAGATGGACGGAAGGGGTCCCTTAGCGTTAAAGGAATCGATTATACAGCATTTAAAAGCAATAAAGTGGCATGGAAAGCATTCTATTCCCGTTGAAATAAATGATCCCCACCACTGGAGCTTGAGAAATGCCCCAGATGCGATTGCAGTTGCAGATATGTATCTGTGCGGGATCATTGCCAAAAAATTGGGCGTGAAGCATTTTGTAGCGCAATACATGTTTAATACACCCCCTAATCTTTCATTTGATATGGACTTAGCGAAAATGTTGGCAAAAAATGAACTACTCATGTCTCTTCAAGATAAGAGTTTTCAAATCATAAAACAAGTACGAGCGGGGTTGGCAAGTTTTCCCTTGAACCTCAATAAAGCGAAAGGGCAATTAGCAGCTGCTACCATGATTCAGTTATTATTAAAACCCGATATCGTGCATGTAGTCAGTTTTTCTGAGGCGTCTCATGCGGCATTACCCGAAGATATCATTGAAAGTTGTAATATCGTAGATCAAGTAGTCCAACGGATGTACTCAAGCAATATTACGGTTCATACGGAGCAGATCGAAAAACGAAAACGCTTTTTAATTGATCAAGCACACTGGATTATTAATTTAATTCCATATTTGGCTAAAACATCCCATGAAAAACAGAATCCATGGATTTCTCCAAGTGTCTTAGAGCGATTAGTTTCTTATGGAATTTTTGATGCTCCACATTTGAAAAATAATGCTTTTGCAAAGGGAGAAATTACTACGGAGTTAATAGACGGTGCATGTTGTTCGATCAATAGAGTACTTCAAAAATCCATTGATGAAAGAGAACGTATTACCAAGCTTATGGCTGATTTAAACGAGTGCAGCGGCGAAAACCTTGATATGAAGTTATTAAAAAAAGAGGAAGTGACAGAATAATGAAAGTTTGTGTTATAGGTGCTGGTTCGGGAGGAAGAGCTTTTGCTGCGTATTTAACGGCAAAAGGATGCCAAGTGCATCTTTATAATCGCTCTTATTCGCGAATTGAATATATTAAAAGACGAGGAGGAATTGAGGCAACTGGAGAACTGAACGGTTTTTTTCCGCTTGCAAAGATTACCCAAAATCTACAATCTGCAGTAGAAGATGTGGATGTCATCATGGTATGTATCCCCGCTTCAGGGCACAAAGAGATTGCCCGACAGCTCGCTCCTCACTTATTAAAAGGTCAAATCATAGTATTAAACCCAGGACGTACCTTTGGGGCAATAGAATTTAAACGAGAGATAGAAAACAGAAGAGCTTATTTAAACATCTTTGTAGCTGAGGCGCAGACACTTTTGCTCACCTCACGAGCATTGTCCAAAAATGGTGTGAATCTCTTAAAAATCAAACATTCGGTTAAATTTTGTGCATTTCCTGAAACGTACAATTCTTATATAGAGAATGCGCTAGAAGAAGTATGCCCGCAATTTTGTGCCGTTGATAATTATCTTGAGCTCACTTTGAACAACATTGGTATGCTTCTTCATCCCACCATTACATTATTAAATTCAGGTGCTATAGATGCCGGAAGAGCATTTAAATATTACAAAGAGGGGGCAACCAAACGGGTATGTAAGATTTTGGAATCCATTCAGTTTGAGATTAACGAAATCCTCATGAAGATCGGGATTAAGCGCTTTGATTTCTGTCGATGGGCTAATGAAGTGTATGGAACTCATGGGAATACCATATATGAGACCATCCAGCAGATTGAAGTCTATAAAGATATTGTTGCCCCTTGTGAATTAAAAACCAGATATTTTACCGAAGATGTACCCACAGGTCTGGTCCCGCTCGCTTCACTGGGGAAATTTTTGAACATAGAAACACCAACTATCGATTCAATAATTCATTTATCCGGAATTTTGTGTGGGATTGATTTTTGGAAGGTAGGAAGAAATGTTGAGTCCTTAAACATTTTAGTCTCTTCGAAATATGATTTTGTTAGCCAAGAAGTCCTAGAAAAAACCTATAAGAAGGAAACATCTCTTTTATAAGGTCTTTTATCTAATTTTCTTTTTATTGGAGAGGAATAAGCGAGGATAACCCGTTATAATTATTAGGAATCGTTTTGGAAACAATTAAGTTATGAGTTTTAGTTTTTGAGTTCGCTTGTTTTTATTCAAGTTTCTTCAATTCGTATTGATTCAATTTCATTTTTTTGTTATTCAATTCAAATGGATTTTAGGTTATTTATTGAACTACTCTACCATAAACAGTAGATCGTATTTTTTTTTCTCTCACCTCCTTGCTAGTTTTTGCATATGGTCATATATGCCACGCTT
>SHMU01000189.1 GCA_008080765.1 Promethearchaeota archaeon
ATTTTGTCGCATACCGACAAATTAGAGATCAGCAAGTCTAAGTATTTTTGTCGATGAAGGTAAATTAAATATTATCCAAGACACAAAAAAATTGAATGCTATAACCCAATCAATTACTAACAACGAAGTTAAAACAAAGATTAAAAATTATCTTAAGTCTTTTAAGACGAATAATGAGATGATCTTGGAAGATATGTTAGAATTTATGCTTTATTTAAGAGAATTATATTTAGAACACTATTACATCCCTCAGATTATCGAATTATATAAAAGCATAAAAGATAAAATAGATCACTTTATCAATGTTGAATTTAGTAAAAAATTAGCGGAAAAAAATATAGACTTTGATACTCTTAGCAGATTTAATATTTCTCATTGGTATTTGGATTTTTATAATGCCTTTTCTGGTCCAAAGATGGGATTCGATTTTATTATCGGAAATCCTCCCTATCTCTTTACAAAATATAAAGAGTTAACTCAAGATGAAAAATTATTTTATAGGAAGGATTACTATGGCAATCTCTTGGATCTGGGGCATGGAGATTTAAAGAAGCAATCGGGAAAGATAAATATATGCAGTCTTTTTATAATTAAATCTGTTAGATTATTGAAATCTACTTACCAAGAAGAAGGGATTGTAAGCTTTGTACTTCCAAATAGTATTCTACGAGCAACTACTATGGATACGGATAGAAAGTTTATTCTCAATGAAACAGAGATTCTGAAAATAATTGATTTGGGTAAACAGATATTTAAGGACGTAACAACGGCTACCATCCTCTTATTTCTCAAAAAACAATCCAATCAAAGGCTCCGTGATACCAACCGGATTACGATAGGATCATTTAATAAAAAAAAATCCAACATCCAATATATGCACGAAATTGAACAAAGCTCTTTCAAACATAATATCAGCAATGTATTTTGTATTTACTTAACTCCAAGATTACAGAAGATATTTACTAAAATTAGAACTTTGTCAGATGAATTAGAGATTTTTACAAAAGCACATATCGAAGGAATTATCTGTAAAAAAGAGGATTATGATATTGAAAAAAATATCAATTTCACAGATTCTCAGAAAAATTGGAAGCCGTTTCTTAAGGGAAGAGATATTGCCCCATTTGAGATAAAGACACAAACTAAATATATTAATTATGATCCGGATAATTTACATCGCCCGCGAGAAGAACACATTTTTACAAGCGAACAAAAAATCATTAGTCAGAGAATTGTAGGAGGAGCACGTGTTTTAGTTGCTGCTCTTGATGATGCTCAACATTACACATTCTCTTCAATAAATAATTTCATTAAACACAGGCATTTTTCTTATGATTATTATTTTTTTCTTGCCTTACTCAATTCTAATTTATTAAACACTTTTTATCGAATTAATTATACCAATAATTCCCTCTTAACGGTAAATATTTCTAAGACTTTTTTAAATAGTCTGCCTATATATAGAGTAAATTTTAATGACAATAGGGAAAAAAAGCTATATCACTCCATAGTAAATAATATTCAACGTCTTATAGAGGCAAAAAAAATCATTTCTAAGCTGCTAACAACCTTTGATCATTATTTACTGCAATTTAACATGAACAAAAAAGTATCTTTATCTTCAATTCTTAAAGATTCAATTATGGTTAAATTATATACTCTTCAAAAAGACCCTACGAAAAGAATTGATCTATCCACAAAGGAATATATAAAAGAATATAAGATTGAATTATATGAAGAAAACAAAATTTTAATCTTATATCGAGTCAAATCAGCATTGGAGTTTAAGGCGGTATTAGAATTGGAATTTAAAAATACCCTTCTTAAAGAATATTTCTTCTTTTCAATGAGAAAAGATACAGAAGAGAAAAAACAATATAGATCCAAGAAAAGTGTCGAAGAAACATTGAAAAAGGATCTATTTCTCCGTATTAATTCGGAGAAAAGCAATAGAAAAAATCTAAAATTAATTGAAGAAATAATGAATAATATGAAGAGCCAATTTAAGGTTAATTTCTCAAACCTTAATAAAAAAGTAATTAGTTTAGAGCAAGAAATTAATAAAATGATATTTGAATTATATCGTTTGGACGAAGATGAGAGGCAGATTATCCTACAAAATTAATCCTCCCTATAATTACTACAAGAGATTTCACCTTGAAAAATTAACTCTCTTGATTTCTTTATTAAGAAATATAATAGATTTTTAACGACTGGTCTTATGAATTATTAAATTAGAGAAAAAATCATTACTATATAATATAATACAATAAAATTTTAGGATAATATGATACTCAAGATTTCCTAGTAAAAGGATTAAATCAAATCTTGCAGAGTGCAATCAATTAGATGATGTATGCAAACTATATCTTATCTGAAATATTTATGCACATATTTAAGATACTTCCCAATTCCAAATTTACAAATCTTAAAAAAAAAAAGGAAAAACTAAAGAAATCGTTTGAAAGATATGAATAACGGCCAATTAGGATTAAAGGTTAATTTTCTCTCGGATTATGTTAAATTTGGAAAATATGGCATTGGAATCAATGGAGCGTGGGTAGCTGCTCAAAATCAAGCGGAGGCGATGAAAAAACACGTCCATGTAAGGATTAACAGCTCAAAAATGGATTGTGATCTGATTCATTCACATGGAAATTTTCTGTATTCTTATCGCATTATGCGAAAAGCGCTCAAATCTAACATTCCTATTATTATAACGGCACACCAGACGAATAGAGACACTGATATAGACTTTCTTTTTGAACGATCGCTGGCAGAAGTAGTAAAGCAATATATAATAAGATATTTACAATTGGCCGATCTAATAATCTGTCCAACTGAGAATTCTGCGAAACTAGTAAGAGAAGAATTAGAAGCTATTCAGACAATTAAAGTGATTTCAAATGGTGTGGATACCAATCTATTCCAAAAAGATGAACAAAAAAGGGAGAAGTTTCGGAAACATTATTGTATTACCAATTCTACAATCCTTTCCGTTGGAATGCCGACTTCCCGGAAAGGATTTAGGGATTTTGTGGGATTTTCGAAAAAAATGAAAAATGCCACATTTTTGTGGGTTGGAAAACGCATCTTTCCCATTTTACAACCGGATAATATTGTAAATACGCAGAATCTTATTATGCCAGGATATATTGAGGATATCTGCGAAGCTTATTCTGCTGCCGATGTTTTTTGCTTTCCTTCTTATTATGAGGGGGAGGGTCTTGCAGTACTGGAAGCAATGAGTTGCGGCTTGCCCGTGATCATCCGAGATCTACCTGTATTTGAAAAACGGTTTATCGACGGAAAAAATTGCTTAAAAGCTCAAAATAATAAGCAGTTTATGCAACACATTTCATACTTGCATGATAATCCCGATGAAAAAAAGAAATTAATTAAAAATGGATATGAAACCGTCAAAAACTATGATATACGTCTCGTTGCTCAGAAATTATATACTTTATATAAGAAGTTGTTAAGTTATTTCTAAATTATAGCTAATGATATAAGTTAGAATCCTTATTTAGTGATTTAGATTACCCAAATTATGTATTCCTACATGTAAACTATTTTTTTAAGAAACTCATCAAAGGAGCATTATGACTTACGATATATTGGATTTGATGGTGTTTGCAAAAGATTATTGAACTAATTTCTATAAAATTTATTGATTTTTTATCTTTCAAATCAATTATCTTAACCTTCTTGAATAATTGCCATATTTCATGTTTGTTTTCTTTCTTGAAAGGAAAAAAAATAGCAATTTTCTTATGTTCCCATAACAATTTTTGCAGATGATTTAATATTCTTATAACATTTTTAGAGCGAATTGCTGGCAATGTTATAACTTCATTTATTTTGAAAGAAATATAATGTATAGAAAATCCCATAATTTCCTTTCACTATTTCATATAAAAGAGACTTAATTTTTCTCGCGTATTTATTCAAATCTTTTTTTGAATTTATGCGTTAAGAACCTGTCAAAAACATGGGTGCTGCGAATAGAAATAATAACTTATTTATAGTTTGAATTGTATGTCCCGAGAAATATTTAGAATTATAATTTATAACGTTGTAGAAGAATGATATTGAGGAATTTTTAAAACTATCGACAATTTGCAAAAGAGAAGGATGAGTTAAGTCAATATCAAATTTTTTAGGGGCTTCAAACGCAGGTGAACCTGGAAAGATATAATAGGGCTCGCTCATAATCGTTATTGGTTTTATGGTTGATGTTCCATTTTTTAATAGACAATTCATCGTAAATTTGAAATCTCTAAGAATATCTCCATATGTTTGGAAGGGATATCCAAGGCTCAGCCAAATTCGTAACGGCATTCGAAAGAGAGTCGCATTTTTTATCAAATCTTGAAGCTGAGAAATTGGGAATTGAAAGGTAGGATCACATATTTTAGCAATCTTTTGCTGAACTCGAGCTGAGGTTGTCCGGGGAGAAATGCTTATTGAAGAATGCCTTCGATTGAAGGTTTTGAAATACTCACGCCACATTTCTTTTGGTAAGGGGAGTCGCCATATCTCTATGTCCCCGCTTACATCAAGCTTTTCGTTCCGTATAAGTTTAAAAATGCGTTTCCAATAAGAAAGATTCGCAGGATAGGTGCCGTGCCCAAAGAAAACACTGTTGGTATTGTAATTATCCAAGATTTTTGTAATATCTTGCACAACTTTTTCTGGACTTCTTAGAATAACCTTTTTTCGACAAGAGATTTTCTGCTGTGCTCTCTGTCCACCGCCACAGAGAGGACAATTAAAGGGGCATCCTCTTCCAACGGCGAGATTGAATGAAATTCCCATGATCTTTCTGCTCTCTTCCAAATAAATCCGATGATTTTTCAAGAGCTCTACATTAGTAAAATTAAGCTGATCTAAATCTTTTGCAACATACCTAATAGGATTAATCCTGATATTATCTCGATTATTTTTATATGAAATATTAGGGATATCCTCTAGATTCGATGATTGTCGGGTGATTGCCTTGGTATATTCTAAAAGGGGTATTTCACCATCGCCTTTGATAACACAATCAATATTTTTATAATATTGTAAAAGTTCTTTATGGTAATAAGAAGCGCTATATCCTCCAAAAACAATCTTTGCATTAGGGTATACTTCTTTTACTTTTCTTATAATATGAATTGCTCCAAAAGAATTATGAATCCAGTGAAGATCTATTGCACAGATTTTAAATTCAATACTTTTGAGATATTCACTTAAAGACCATTGAGGATCAATATATTTCTCTAAAGGATAATTAATAATCTTGACCCCAAAACCTTCTCTTTCCAGATAATCAGCAATGGCAAATATTCCCATCGGGATAAAAATATAAGCACCTCGCCTAATTTTGACACTCGTATTTTTTTCCAAATCGGCTATAATGGGAGCATGTATAAAGATAATATCGTAGGTTTTCAAATTAATTACCAGAAGTTTCCAGAGAGATATTATCTTAATTTATTATCTAAGAAATATAAAGTTTAAGCTTAAGTCTTATCTGTGGTAAATTTTCCAAACCCAGAAAGTTGTAGATTACGTAAGCGTACGATAGTTTGTGCCCCGTTCTTTATATTTTTAAGAAAATTAATTCCAATCCTCCGTTTATAAGGGCTTGTTAAGATTTCGGGAATAGTTTTTAACATCCATCCGATGCGTTTAAATGAGATAAACTCTTTATAAGCTTCTTTTATCATATTTAAAATAATTGCACGTTGTGCCTCTGTATGCGTCAGATCCATAACTCTCGTAGAAGTTTGCCAACATATAGTAGGATCTAGAATATTTCTTGAAACCAAATCATCCCACATAGGAATGCCAGGACACACTTCGACTACATTGAGAAAAAAATAGTCAAGATCAGAATTTAGAGCAAAATGGATAGTATTCTGACATTCGGTTAACGTTTCAAAAGGGGCTCCTAGCATAAACAATCCAATTACAAAATCAATTTTGGCAGCTTTAGCTGTTTTAATTGCTTGCATAGATTGGTGGGGAGTTATTTTTTTGTTATAATAATTTAAAATTCTCTGATTTGCACTTTCGATTCCAAAATTAATCGATTTACAGCCAGCGGCAACAACGTGATCTAAAAGTGGCTTCGAGGTGCTATCCACTCGGATTTCAATATGCCAGTTAATATCAAGCTTTTCTCTTCTTAACAATTTGCAAAACTTCAAAACTTTTTTAGGATTAACAATAAAGTTGTCATCTACAAAAGCAACTTCTGTAAATCCTTTTGAATTCAAATATAAGAACTCTTCAACCATTTTTTCAGGGCTTTTAACTCTGAAGGTTCGATTAGAAAATCTTGATACTGCACAATATGTACAAGAATATGGACATCCCCGAGAAAAGAATGCTCCCATAAAATTGGAATTCATAAGCTCGATGCCTGCTAGATTATGGTGATATGTACGATTTAGAAGAGAAAAATCGAAGAAGGGTAATTCGTCCAGATTTTTAGAAAGGGATGCTTCAGGCGTATGCTTTACTATTTCATTTTTTTTATAACTTACTCCACCAATATCTGCCAAACTCTTATTTGAGTCATGCTCAAGATATTCCAGAAGATCTGCCATTATATATTCATTTTCTCCTCTGACACAATAATCGACGGTATCTCCATATTTCTCTAATATTTCTTGAGCACAAATCGTTGGATGATAATGCCCCAATACGATTATAATCTTTGGATTCCATGCCTTCACCATAAGAGCAATTTTAATGCTTGATAAGAAAGCCATGGTCATTGCCGACATACCAAGTACCTGCGGATCCATCTTTTTTATCCACATTATTACTTGATCAAAAGAAAAGTCGTTTGATGCTTGATCCAGTAATTTTACCGTGTGCCCTCGTGCTTTAAGAATCGTACCTACCAATAAAATCCCTAAAGGTGGCCAGCTCTGACCGTAATATTTTTCATTCTCTCCCACAACGGGTGTTGGATTGATCAATGCTATTTTCAAAAATTATCTCCTTTTATATATTAAATTTTATGTAGTCACGCAAAGAAGCGGTATATGATTAAGTCAATTACCCCGCCTTGAAAGGCGGGGCTTGTGGCTCAAATCCCCATCAATTCTCCTAAAAGCTTCTGGTTCATCATCGTCCACATCTAAGGGGCTAATTGACACATAGCCCGTGTCCTTCGGATATACCGAGGGACAACTGCCCGATCTCTGATAT
>SHMU01000190.1:0-2594 GCA_008080765.1 Promethearchaeota archaeon
ATCTCACCCACAGCATAAACCATGTAGATGCTCTGCGAAATTCATCCCCTCCATGAATGGAGGGGACTTCTTTCGCAATTAGTTAAAATTTAGAGCTCATACAAACATGTTTTCTATTTTTCTAATGTAAATTCCCACGCACAATAATATTCTTGCGGATGATCATCGGGAGGACAACAAATACATTTCGTCTTTATACGAGGATCAATTGTTTTTGCGAATTCAGCATATTCAATAACTCCAACCTGCTTACATGGAAAATCTGGCAGTCCTTTTCGTTTTCGGGCAGCTTGTACTCGACAATCATTCATCCTAAAAACACATCGGTTATCTGAGACCTCAACTATTTCTTGTTCATTAATGTTGGCATATACTCTAAATTTAAGAGCTTTAATTAATGCTGGAATCCCCCCGTTTTGAGGGATGTTGAATCGATTCATAATCCGCTGGGCTTCCACGGGGCTAAACCGTTTCCAAGAACGAGCATCCAGTTCTATTGCGGTATCAATGTTAAACTTCTCTTCAGCTGCTAGAAACCATGTACCATCAATTGCCAACCAGTTTTTACTGATATCCTCAATATAATTAAGAAGATCTTCTCGTGAAAGAGTTAATAATTCTTTATTCATGTTAAATTCCCTAAAAAAAATAAATTCTTATTGCTAAAAAAATTCTTATTGCTAAAAAAACCTATGAATCTTGCTTTTACCTTTAAAACGTCAAAAAAGAGTGTTTTTAATTAAAAACAAGCATGGAAAATAAAAATATAAGTAATATTATTGTCGCAAGTTTGCTGTGGAGCTTAGTTCCTATTTTTGTTGCGGGACTATTTGAAACTACATCAATAATTATGATAATCTTTTTACGATTTTTAGTCTCCGGGATTATTTTATTCATTATCGCAGTATTTCTGGTTTTTCTTAACAATAAAAAGGCTGGTTTTGCTCGCCTTTCGGTAAAAGTAATACTAAAATCAACCCTCACTAGGAATGAGCAATTCTTTAATGTTCGCTATCTGACTTATTTCAGCTTAGTGGGCTTTTTTGGGATTATACTTCAAATTATCGGCTACTTTTTTGCCCTCAAAATTACCTCTGTGTCTTTGACGATGGTAGGGTTTCAATTAAGCATCATTATTGTTGCCTTTTATGAACATGGGGTAAAATTGGAGCGGTTAGATATTTTTAAAGTACTCTATTTAATTATTTTAATTTTTTCAATCTCTCTCATTATTTTTGTTAAGGCACAGGAGATAGAAGCCACATCACCCGAAGAGTTCGCAATAGGAGGAGTATATATTGCGCTATTTGCTCTCTGTATTTCATTTTTAAATATTGGGATGGTGAAGGATACAACATCTGAAACTGAACTTAAACTGATGAATAAAAATCAAAATTATAAAATAATTCGGATGCTGTTCAAAGTTTCTCTTATGTTCTTGTTAGGTATTGCACTCCTTATTCCTTTTACACTCTTTGTTCTTATTATTCCCCTTGAAATTAATTTATATTTAGAAGTTATTAGTTTTTTTGAACAATTTAAAAGATTGTGGAGCATCCTTATAAGCTGGCAAATGATATTATTAATAATTTTTTCCACTATTATTCCCTATTTACTTATGTTTATTGCGAATGTTAATTGGATTCCCTATAATCTCACGTATAGTCAATGGAATAGTATCTTAAATATAATTGAGCCTGCAGGGGCTTTATTATTTGGAGTCATCTTTACGGATGAAGAGTTTCCTCTGGGATATTTAATCATCATTCTGTTTTTATTGATTATCTCAATTTTACTTCGATACATCAATGAATCACGCAATAAAATTAATGCCTATATTTTGATAGGGCAAGAACAAGGATTTTTGCAGCAAATCCAGCTCCAACTTTTAAAAGTTGATGGTGTACAAAAAGTAGCATCTCTCATTGGTAAACATGATATCATAGTTGATATTAAAACCAATTCTATTCGAGATGTGTATCGTTTAATCAACGAGGAATTGAAAAATATAAAAGGAATTAAAAGTGTAGATATCTTATTCATACAAAAGATTAATAAATATACATCTTAATAAATTTAAAAAGATTCTCATAGAATATGACCATTAAAGCACTCATATTTTGTAAAGTTCATCATAAAGCAATGAAAAAAGTGATAGATGAATTTAATGACATTCCTGAAATTAAGAAAGTATTCTCTTTGACGGGAGATTATGATCTCCTGGCAGAAATTGTAATTGAGAGCACCGATGAATTATATAACTCCTTTGTAAAAAAAATTGATCCTATTGATGGAATTATCAAAACTAATACTCATATTGTAATGAAAGAGTTTTCTCGATAGCTCTATTTGCAATTAAGAGGTTTTATTGGTATTTTCTGATGAGATATAATGAATTTATCCTCATTTGACAGCTTTCGGGTTATTCATGGGGTGAAAAGAAATGAAAAAAGAAAGAAATGAAAGAAATGAAAGAATTGAAAGAAATGAAAGAATTGAAAGAAATGAAAGAATTGAAAGAAATGAAAGAAATGAAAGAATTGAAAGAAATGAAAGAATTGAAAGAAATGAAAGAATTGAAAGAAATGAAAGAA
>SHMU01000190.1:2604-7207 GCA_008080765.1 Promethearchaeota archaeon
TGAAAGAAATGAAAGAATTGAAAGAAATGAAAGAATTGAAAGAAATGAAAGAATTGAAAGAAATGAAAGAAATGAAAGAATTGAAAGAAATGAAAGAATTGAAAGAAATAAAGAAATAATGAAATGAAAAATAAAAAAAGAATTAAATAAAGAAATAAAGAAAGTCAGGTTTTGGCTATTCTTCTTTTAAAAAAATGTGTTCGATGAATTTGGGGAGATAAAATCCGAGATAAAACATTATAGTACCCAAAATAGAGATAGAGCGCTTAATGAAGATCACTAAATCCGGTGTTGGTATAAGATCGAGCACACCACCCACAGATACTAAAATGAAGGCAATCAGCAGAAATTTACCTTTTAATTTTATTTTAGGAGTTTGCGCTTTTATCGATTGGACCGAAAATAGAATTCCTGTAACAACTAATACAACTATCAGTATTAAATAATTTATAATGATAAAAGGCTCAAACTTAGGAATAAAAGGAGGGATCATTGTTCCCAGGAGAGAGGGATCAATAAGTAACAACAAAACGAAGACAACCTCAAATATGATAGCATAGCTTCCAAATGTAATTTTTACCAGCTTAGAATGCTCATCATAAGCTAAATTGGTGACAGCAATTAACCACAGAAATACACCTATCGGAAAGAGAGCAATGTTAATGATAAGATATATCACTATCGAGATTAATTCTCCAGTAAGCATTGTATGAAAAAAACTTATAATTGTAGCAAGATAAGGCAGTGTCACACTCATCCAAGTTAAGCCAACCAATAAAAAATTGATATCCTTATATTTAGGATATTTTATGATAAGTTTTATCCCGACTATGAACGAAATAATAACAAAAATAAGATTAGAGTATCCAATTATAATTTGTGTTAATGTAAGTGAAATCGTCATTTTATAACACTTTTCTTGAAGTAATACCTATGTTTTTTGATTATAAAATGAAATATGAATTTAAAAATTTCAGAAATAAAATACAATGGAATGAACAATCGGAATAAGTTTAAGTATAAATTACAATTCTTCCTATACAAGTTAATAGATATAATTTATTATATCTGCAGAGAGGTTTGCAAAAATTGAAATTAGATTTGGATGAAGGCAATAAAAATACCGCTACTCTTGCCATTATAGCCCTTATTGCTATTGCGGGATTAGGACTTGGAGGATATTCATTTTATCAACTTCAAACAGAAGGACAACTTCAAGTCATTTTAATTCCCTTGGAAAGTTCAATCGCCGCAGGAGTATGGACCGATCTTAACACTACGATTTTTAGTCCGTATAATAGCACAGATTGGTTAGTTGGAGCACATTCCAGCCAAATTCTTCGATCGAATTTTGTATCACTATCCAATAACAATACACGATTTACTATACAACAAGCAGGGTGGTATATCGTACAACTTTCATTAGCTCTTGTGAATCTTACTGCGAATGAAGAATATAATATTGATTTTAAGAGAAATAATGCAACTGAATTCCATTTAGATAAATTTAATTCAACAGGACCAGATTATTATCTAGCAAATATCCAGCGGTTTGTATATTTTAATAGCTCCGATTATTTTGAAATTAATTGTAAATCCAATACCTCTTTTAATATAGGAATTACTGGTTTGTATAAAGCTTATAATCAATTAAGTTTAGAATATAAGTTTTTCTTATTGCCTTAAAGGAAGGTTTTACTCAGTTTATCACGTCAACGCTTTAATTCCTAATACATTGGATCTTTCGCTTTTAAATTTGCTCCCCGTGAGGTTGTAAAGAATCAAGTTTACATATTTCTTTACATAATTGTATGCATAAAATCTCTAAGAAATGAACCCATTAAGTTGTAAAGAATGAGAAATAAACAAAAATACATAAAATAAAAAAGTTATAAAAAAATTAAGTAAAGAATTACCAAATTAGCTCATTTATAATATCTTTTGCTTTTTGGGCGGTCTTTTTCTTTAAGATTTTATTAATTCGCAAGTCATTAACGGATTCGTCTAACTTTGTATCCAGATTAGTAATATTTTCCATTAAATTAGCTTTTTCACCTTCACTTTCTACTAGATCGATCACAGGATTATATTTATTCATCAAATTCTCTAATTTACTCCTGAATTTCTCCTTTACTTTTGTGGTCTGTACGCTTCCACCCTCAATTGTAATTGGGAGTACGGGAATTCTTATATTAGTCCGTTTGGTACGTGAATCGATGAAAAAGAAGATGATAATAGGCACACCTACTACTTTATCGGAGGTTTTGATTTCAATAGTATAATTCTTAATAAATTCTTGTACATTAGTCATTTCCACGTCTTTGATTTCTTCGATTTTTTCCAAAATCGCTTGTTTTTCATTTTTGATTTCTTGAATTAATTCTTCTGCCGAAACCGTCTTCGTACTTAATTTGGAATGTTTATCTTCGATCTTTCTTTGAACCTCGGAAATTTTAGACTCTAACTCAGAGATTTTTCTTTGATGAGCCTTTTCTATGTCTGCAATCTCACGATCAATATTTGCTTTTAATTGGGCAATTTCTTTTTCATAGCGTCTTATTGAATTTCCTAAATTGCTATACTGTAAATTTATATCTTTCATCGCCTCATCAAGCAGAAACAGATCGCTCTTGCGAACTGCCTCCTTTATACTGTCGATTGCTCTTCGGATGGATTCCAGATCACCGTTTAATTCTCCCGTTTTATCGTTTATTTTATATTTACCGGTTTTAATTAATTCTTCAGGAGTAGCATGAAGATCACGTTCTTTTTCTTCCTTCAGTTTCTGATTTAATATTGCAAGCTGTTTTTCCTCATCTCTGGTATCAACTTTTGTAGTTCTCAGTTCTTCTGCCGTTCCTTTCGCTTTTTCAATCCATTTATTACATAAAGAACTGATGGTGTCAGCATAATCATCAAGCATCTTCACATCTTTCAAATCCACGAAATCATATATTTCGGGGGCAATCTTTATTTGGTTTACACTTTTTGCAATAGGATCCCCGGACAAGAAAAAATAAGATTCAGTAAACGAATTTATATCATATTCATTTAAGAAAAAATTCTTGAAATACCCCACCTCATCGGTACTAAATAAGGCTTCTTGAACCACTTCTCCGCGCTTAAAATTACTACTACTTAGAAATCCTCCCGTATCTAAATAATTGTCATTATAATTACGTAATGCATCTAAAAAGGAACTGGGATCTGAAGCTTTTATCACATTTTCGGGAGGAGGAGGGCGTTTTTTGAAATCCCCTACTTGAAGGCGTTCACTAGAATTTAGTAAGTATGAACACACACAAGCACGAGTATTATTTAAGGGAATCAATCGTACGGGCCAAAAACAAGTAGAAATCCGATTTATTTTTCCATATTTGCTTAATTTTTTACCATATACATCAATAAGATCGATTAAGCCCAATGTGATTTCATTTAATAACGTAGCTTTTGAGCGGCGTGGTACCGTTTCATCCAAATTAATCATATAAGGTACAACTTTTTTAGGTTTATCAGTCATATAATTTATCAACCATTTTTTATTCAATTAAGATTTCATTCAATACTATTATTATTTATTTATGTAGATTTATTTTTTATCTTTATTTATTTAAAATTTAAAACCTTCAATTCAAGTTAAAATGTTTATATGATTAAAAGAGGTATTATAAACTATAGAAACAGAAATTATTAAAAAATGAGCAAAGATAATGTTAGAGGAAAACTTTTTAGAAGGCAAGGGCGCCCTCATTACGGGAGGTGCTTCTGGATTTGGAAGAGGGATGGGGCTTGCATATGCAGAACGAGGGGCAGATGTGGTATTGGTAGACATTAATGAGAAATTATTAGAAGACACATCCAAACAAATTAACCAAAAGACGGGACAAAAGGTGGTTCCCATTACTTGTGATGTATCAAAAGCAGATCAAGTCAAAGCAATGGCGAAGCAAGCATTTTCAGAATTAGATAATATTTATCTGCTTAATAACAATGCGGGAATTGGTTTAGGGATGAAAGACATTACCAAGATTGACGAAAAATGGTTTGATACAACACTCAATGTAAATCTAAAGGGACAATGGTTAGTTGCAAAAGAGTTATCGCGGCGAATGAAAAAACAAAAGTTTACTCCGATAGCGGGTAAAATAATATGTACAGCATCGATAGCCGGAATGGTGGTAGATGCAGGACTTCCCGCATATAGCATCAGTAAAGCGGGAGTCTTAGCCTTAATGCAATTATTAGCACGAACCCTCGCACCCAAAATGACGGTAAATGCAATTTCACCTGGATATCATGTAACGGGAATTTATAATAATGAATTTCAAACAATGAAAATTACAATGGATTTGGGGCATGTAAAAACACCTTTAAATCGTGTAGGTACTGTTGATGATATAGTTAATGTGTCATTATTTCTGGCCTCTCCATTGTCAGATTTCATCACAGGACATAATTTTCCCTGTGATGGAGGAATTGCAGAAGTGGGTGTTCCAGCATACTATACTAAGTCTAATATTTAAATTGGCTAATTTTATAAAAGAAGGATCAATTATAAAATAGCCGTTTTTTTTAGTTTCTACATGCATATCACCCCTTTCTC
>SHMU01000191.1 GCA_008080765.1 Promethearchaeota archaeon
ATATCAGAGATCGGGCAGTTGTCCCTCGGTATATCCGAAGGACACGGGCTATGTGTCAATTAGCCCCTTAGATGTGGACGATGATGAACCAGAAGCTTTTAGGAGAATTGATGGGGATTTGAGCCACAAGCCCCGCCTTTCAAGGCGGGGTAATTGACATTCTACAAATTACTATCGATCCTAATGAGGGAAAAAAATGTGTGGACCCGGCAGGATTCGAACCTGCGACTTCTCACTCCGAAGGCGAGTGCCTTTAATGGAAAATATAATTTTTATCCACTAGACTACGGGTCCATTAACTATTATTATTTGACAATATTTCTCTGAGTCAAGATATTTAAGTGGTATAACTTAACGTATAAAAGAATTATTGCAAAAATATTAGTATATTTAAATTTTAATTTCTAAAAAATTTAATGAGTTCTTTTTGTAAAGAAGGTTTAAATAGTCTATGCCTTTTAGTTATATTCCTTTAGTAATATGGAGAATATATTTAATAATAATTTTAATGATATTGCGAAAACGTAATGCATAAGATAATTTCCCCTTTGCTCTAATTAAACCTCTCATATAGGCATCGGTGGCATCCGAGTTCAAATTAAGAATCGTGATTAAAATTTCTTTTTTAATAAAGAACTGAATATTAGGATCCTCATAGAGCCCTTTCTGATAGGAGATCTTATCGTTCTTGATTTCAAACCAAAAACTAAAATCAATATCGTCAATTGTTAGCTGATAAACACCGGAATAATCTATAAATTCACCATCTAACTCTTCAGAGCAGGAAATGAGATTAATTATGATGGCAATATATTGATCAAATAATACTTCGAACTCTTCATTTGGTGCCATAGATAATTTCCGAATTTTAGTACGTATTTGATCTTGAATATTCATTTTATATCCGGTTTTAATACCTCATTATAGAAAAAAGTTCTAAAGCAAGAATAGGTGTTTAATTCTTCTAAGATTTTTTTTAAAGTTTTCTTATTAACACATCTATTGTGTTAATTATAGAAACTAAAATTTTTATATTTTTATGAATTTTAATACTAAATTACAAAGAAAGTTTTTGTGAAAATAAAAAACTCTTTGTTTTAATGCCCACATAGTGTAGAGGAAAGCTCATCTCGAACTTGATGCATATCCCGGTCCAGCATTCGGGACTGTCACTCCTGTCATAGGAGCATTAAGCCCTATTGGGAGAACGACGCGGGTTCAAAACGATGCGTGGATACCACACACGATGAAAGTCCCGCTGTGGGCGCTCTTTTTTATTTACCTCTCTTACCCGTTTTGTAAATCAATCTACGTTTACTTTCCTATTAATAAATCCGATTAATGTGATATTAATTCCAAGTAAGAGAAAAGAAAGAATATAATAGGGTAAATTAAGATCAATATTTGCTAAAAATCCCGAAGAAATAGGAGCAATCAAAAAACTTGCTCCAATAAAACTTTCGAGAACTCCAGAATAAATAGAAGTTTGATTTTTCATATTTAAGATGAGAATTAATCGTAAAGAAACACCATAGATAATCCCTGTACAACTCCCCAATACAAGAAAGATTATAACAAATATATAATACTCATCAGTAATTCCTAATAAGGGAATTAGGATCATAAGCACCACACTCATGATTTGTGGTAATAATTTAAGATGAGTGGTTGAAAATATGCTTGCAATGTATGTGCATATACTCTGCGAGAGTGCGAAGAAAAATAATGCAATATATATAGTATAGGTATCAAACCCTAATAGATCTGATCTAATTGGAAAGACAAAATTTATTGTTGCTCTCGTTAATGAAAAGATGATTACCAAAAGGACAGGAAATATTTTGGGAAAGTTTATGAGGTTAATCTGTTCTCGTTTTTCATAAGAAATAGGACGCTTCATTTTCTGGAGAGTCATGGTACTCGCATTCTCCTCCTCGGAAAGGACAATTAAAATCTTATTAGGTTCTTTAAATTTAAAAACCGCAATTATTAAAGAGATAAAAATAATGAGTGGAGCATACAGAAATATTAAGGTTAGATCTTCATAATAAAATGTGAGTAATGCACCCACCCAGAAACCACTTATTACTCCAACATTCCAAGAAATGTTATATCGCGCAACCATGCGCTTGTGATCATGATAGATATTATCTGAGATTGAAGATTGTAGGTTGGTCCAGTATAATCCCATGATAAACCCTTCGGAAAATCGAGCAATTAGAAAGGGAATAGGTTCTAAGGTAAAATAGAAAGTAACTTGAGCCAATAGGGTACCAAATAAGGCAACAATGATGCTGGTTTTCCTGGGAAGCTTTTTGGAAAGTTTATTAAGTAAAATTGGTGAAATAGTATAGGCAAATGTTGTACCTGCTGATAAAAGCCCGATCAATTCCGTGGAAATACCCCTTCTGAAGAAAAAGAGGGGTATGGCAAGGTTGAGCATGCTGTTGTTAACAGGATATAAAAATGCCAAAAGAATAACGGGATAAAAAACCCAATGTCCTACCTTCTCAGATTGCTCCATGATCCTCTCTTTGATATATCTTACGCTTTGTATCATTCTTTTAAATGTTAGAACACACTAAAAGCTTTTTATTAATATGATTAATATATACTTTTAATTCCCGGTATTACCTCCAAAGGTAATGAAAAGCTAATGGTTTTTTCTTTACTTCGTTATTATGAGGGAGTAGGATTTCATCTAAATAGTAAAGCTTTAGAAAATTAACATATACAAAAGTGCATAATATTATTTTATATGAGTACCTTACATTAGTTAATGCGGTTAAAGATTTTATTAGGTATTTTTCCGGGATTCATTATTTATAGCCTACTTCTACTTTTCTGGATTTTTGGTGAGAGCGGGAATTTGGTCATGGGAATATCATACGGAATTGTTTCTTTTATAATTGGATGGATCTTGTTTAAAGTAAGTATTCATTCTCCACAATCTCATTTCGAAAATATTTCAAAAAAGACCATCCACAGAGAACGATTAACCATAACCTTCAAAGATAAGGTGCAGGCTCCTGGAATTATCTATCGGTCGAAACAAGAAACAATTGATACCCCGCACGGACCACGATATCCCAATCCCCGTCCAACAATCATCATATTTCACGGCTTTTGGGCAAAAAAGGAAATAAATGAAAAATTTTTGATTCCTTGGGCGCATATGGGTTATATAACAGTTGCTTTTGATATGAGAGGGCATGGAACTGCTGGTGGTCAGAAGTCAGAATGGTTTAAGTTATATGATGACTCCATCCACATTCTTGATTATATTAGCAATTTAGATGATGTAAAAAGAGGATCTATATGTTGTATAGGAAAATCCATGGGAGGAACTTCAGTACTTACAAAATGTTATCAAGATGAGAGAGTGGGCATGGTAATTGCTATCAGTGCATTACATGACATTGGAGCTCTCTTAAGCGAACAAACATCAATTTTTTCCTCGAGATGGTTTATAAATCGGAAAATGTCCAAAATTCGAAATGAAAAAGCATTAGAAATCGTACCTCGTAACTATATAAAAAAAGATGCTCAATATAATAAAAATCGTGTCTATCTTATCCATGGCAAAAAAGATAATATATTTCCTCCTTCCCTCACTTTCGAGTTAAATAAAAAACAAGCAAGAATTCCCGATAAACATGCCATTCTATTAGAGGATTGCGGACATAGCCTTGAAGATCAAGAATTACTGCTGGTAGGAATTATGACTAAATGGATTGTAGAAAATAAAAAAATGCAATTCTAAAACACATTTAGCACTTCGCTTGGTATAAACAATGAGAGATTTGGGCATGATAAAAGGAAAGAATGATGATGTATCGCTGATTGTCTTCTCATTTAAATTATTAGACACCTCAAATGAATTATTCTGGCGTAAATACATGAGTTTTCTACGGGTAAACTTTTGTATCTATTATGAGAAGATTTGTTTGTCATAGTAAAATGCTCCAGTTCCCACAGAAGAAGATTTATTCCTTGTTCATAAAAGATATCGTGCAATAAAGCCAAAACGCATGATTCATCATTGTTCCTGTTGAATTACTAGCACTTAAAGGAGCAGGATTCGTGCTTCGCCGACCATTGATTCTGGTGGCGTCCAACACTACATCTACAAGCGTGACCTCCAGTAATCTCCTCGGTAAGGATGAACATAGTTATCATTCATCAAAACACAAAAGGGAGTTTTTTAAATAAGCGCTGAGGAGGTTTCGATATTGTGATATATGCAAAACTCAGTACACCTCTAAAGGAGCGTGCGTTCTTTTGTTTTTAGTGGCAAAAAGGGAATGAAAAATATCATGATTTTTCTGGAAAAAAAGGGGAAATATACCTCGCTCGATCCTCCTTAAAAAGAGGGGACTTATCTCCAAATATTAGAGACCATCAAATGGTTTTACGAAGGGGTTTTATTTGACTAACTTATAAATCATTAAAAATTATTATTAATAGGAATAATCTTTTTAAAGCTTAATAGAATGGACGGTCAACCAAACGAATATGAAAAAGGAGCTAAAAATATGATTAATGATAAAGATGTCCAAAACGGCATTATTGAAAAAATATTTGCTAATAAAAATAAATATGCTGAAGAAATTGCTGCTAAAATTTATGAGTATATGCCAGAACTTAAGGCAAGATATTCTCTTGCTCAAAGGGAAGCCTCTCTTCAAGATACTATTTATCATTTAGAATATCTTGCACATTCCATCTTATTAAATAATCCAGAAATATTCGGTAATTACATCTATTGGGTGAGAAATGTATTAGAATCAAGAAATATACCTAAGGAATGTCTAAATATTGCTGTGAAAGCCATTCAAGAGGTACTTTCCAAATATTTTTCGGAAGACAATTTTGAAGTCATTCTTCACTCCATTGAAGAGGCAAAAAAACAATTTTCAAAACCCCTTCCTCTCCAAGAGAGTTTCCTAAAACCCGATAATCCGGATTATGATTTAGCCAAAGCATATTTAGAGCATGTATTAAATGGAAGAAGAAATAAAGCACGCGATCTCATCATAAACTCCGTTGATAATGTGTTATCCATAAAACGTATATTTATTAATGTATTCCAACCTGTTCAAAGAGAAATAGGACGTTTATGGGAAACTAATAAAATAAGTGTTGCTCAAGAACACTATTGTACTGCATTGACTCAAATGATCATTTCTGAATTATACCCCCATATTTTTCGAGAAGAGAAAAATGGTCTTACCTTGGTATCCGCATGTGTCGGAGGAGAATTGCATGAACTAGGAATCCGAATGGTAACCGATTATTTTGAGTTAAATGGATGGAATACTCATTATTTAGGTGCAAATACCCCCATTGAAAGTATTGTCGATACGGTATTGAAGTATAAAGCGGATCTTCTGGCAATCTCTGCTACCATGTCAACCCATATCTTAGAAGTTCAGAAGCTTATTAACCAAATACGTAATACACCCGCCAAGGATATCAAAATAATGGTCGGAGGATATCCATTTAATTTATTTGAAAAACTCTGGCAGAAAGTCGGCGCAAATGCATATGCCGCTGATGCAGAAACTGCCGTAAAAGTCGCAACCAGTCTTATTGAGGGTTAATTAATCCTATGAATTCACAACATCAACATTATGGCATCGTTTTTTTATGTGACCTCTATGGAACTGTTTTACGATTATTACATGATGATTTCCAGCTAGGAACGATTGAGGGGAAACGTTTTTCAGAGTTAAGCATTTTAAGTAATAGAGATGTCAATAAATTTGAGAATTTCTTAGGAGAAATTCTAAATAACAAAGCTTCGATTAACTGGGATATGCAATTATTTAAAGAAAATCAAGTCTTTAATATGAATTTTACGGGATTTATCATGGGTGAGAATGTGCTAGTGGTGGGAACATCTTCAAGCGATGATGTCAATTTAAAATATATTGAAGAATTATTACAACTGCACAATGAGCAAATCAATAATTATCGGGCTGTATTTAAGAGCAATGACACATTTCCAACAAATGATTTGCAAGAAACTATAAATAATGGAATCTATGATGAAATCTCAAAGCTTAACAATACCCTCATAAATTTACAAAGAGAATTAACCAAAAAAAATATCGCCTTAAGTAAAATTGATAATCTTCGCAAACAATTTGTATCAAATGTTTCACACGAATTAAAAAATCCAATTACTGCGATCAATTTGACAGTGGAAGGACTTCTCAAGCATCGAGATAAACTCTCTCCGGTTGATCTTGAAGACTTGCTTACAATTATTGAAGTGAATGCAAATGTTCTTACTGAAATTGTAAACGACTTATTACTTCTTTCAAGGGCAGAGTCCGGAAAAATACCGCTGGAGCTCACCTCACTTAACCTTAACTCCATTATAGATGCAATTGTCCACCAAATGAGCCCCAGAATAAAAGAAAAGGAAATCCAATTAGAGATAAATCTCAAAAATACCATGAATCTCCTGGCAGATTCTCAACGTGTTGGTCAAATCCTAAGAATACTGATTGATAATGCTGTTAAGTATTCAAGCCCCAAGAAAAAAATACTGATTAACCAGATTATTGAAAACATAGAGGAATTTGGGTTTACTCCGAAGAAGGGAATTCTTATTGAGATTAAAGATTTTGGAATAGGAATTAAAAATGGGGAATATTCTAATTTATTCCAACCTTTTTATCGCAGCCAAAATGCTCAAGATTATAAAGGTACGGGGCTCGGACTCTCCATCGCAAAAGAACTCACTCATCTTCACAATGGAAATATCTATGTGAAAAGTGAATATGGAAAAGGTTCGAGTTTTTACCTATTCCTTCCTTACCAGCCTCACAACTCAAAAAACCCATAACTTGTGATATGGCATTGATATTTTTTACAAAAAACTAATAATTTAACTAATTGCGAAAGAAGTCCCCTCCATTCATGGAGAGGATGGATTTCGCAGAGCATCTACATGGTTTATGCTGTGGGTGAGATTTTCCGCATTATACATCACTAAAGTAACGGACCCCTTCCTTTTAAATACCTCGCATACTATACATGAGTATAGAAAGAGACCCTTGCAAGGAGAAGAGAACGTGCAATTAACCCAAAAAATTCGGATGTATCCCACAGTAGATCAATTAGAACTCCTGTGGGATTTATCGGAGAAATGCCGCTTGATTTATAACTTTGCACTTTCGGATCGCCTCA
>SHMU01000192.1 GCA_008080765.1 Promethearchaeota archaeon
CTTTCATGAGAAAGAGTAAAAGTAGTCGGAGAGGGGTTTATCCACACTCTATCCGATAGAGGCTACCGGGTTTAGCCTGTGCGACTAAGGGACATGTTCCAACCTTCGCATGAACAAATTTAATTCAAAACTGTTTCCATTTTTTAACATTTTTAATATTATTGATAACCTAAGGATAGAATATGTATAAAAAACCGTGAATTTAAAATTCGAGGTTTAATAACAAAGAATGAAAAAAGGGAGGGAAGGACGCTTAATTAAAGATTTTTTATGGTATAAAAGGTATGGAACCAAAATTATGGTAGCTCTTCCTTCCCTCTCCAATAAATGAAAAAAATATAAAATATTTTTTCAATGTAACTATATTAGAAAACTTCTTTTATTTAAATGTTATTTTCTTTCAAAAAATGAAAACTTCTTTTTTATTTTCCCTACTCTTAGTAGGCTCCTACCAAGAAATATCCCTCTTTTTTATATCTAATCAGGTTATAAGCTTAGAAAAAACAAGAAACTTGTAAAAAGACTTATAGAAAGGAGAATCCCTTTTTACAAACTCTCTAAAGAGAGGAGCTCCTCAATATAAATAACTTCTCTCTTATTATTCTTCGCTTTTATTTTTTATTTTTGTTGCGTTTAAAGTTATTTCTTAAAAATTTTTGATCAAATCCTAAGCAAATACTTAAAATTTTTGAAAAGATATAATAAATATAAAAATTTTGAATATCAAGTCGAGTCTTAGTTTAAAACTTAAGAGATAGCACCATTCTATGGCAGTTCAATATATTAACATACTCACAAAGGACGGTAAGTCGTTATTATTTCGTAATTACGGAGAATCGGAAGTAGATAGAGATCTCTTGGCTGGTTTTTTGAGTGCATTCTCCGGGTTCATTAAAGAAATAAGCCAATCAGATATTAAGTCCACGAGTACGGAAGAATATAAATATTATTATACCACAATCGAAAATATTATCATCGTGGTATGCACTGACTTAGAGGATGATGATTCCCTCATAAATCCGAAATTAAATAGTATCAGGGCACGCTTTCTTGAAGAATATGGGAATTACATGAGAAATGGAAGTTGGGATGGGAACCGGAAGATTTTTGCAGCGTTTGAAAAAGAAATTGACAATATCATCTTGGGATCAATTAAAATCTCCATTATTGGTTTAGGGGGTGTTGGTAAGACTACACTGTTACATCTAATCTGCGGCAAGGAAGTTGACTTAGAATACGTACCCACGGTGACTGCCGATATTACTTCTTACGATGGTGATGGTTTGAAAACCAATAGAAGAGTCATATTATGGGATTTTGCAGGGCAATCACGCTATCATACACTCTGGAGTAATCTTTTGGAGGGAACGGATATCGCATTGTTGGTTACTGATTCATCGTTTGAAAATTTAAATACTACGAAAAAGATTGTACAAGATATTTTAAATAAGTATTATAAACATACTTTGGTTATTGGAATAGCTAATAAGCAAGACTTACCTAATCGCTTAACACCGGAGTTCTGTGAAAAGCTTCTCTCTGAGGAAGGTCGCCCCATTAAAACCCATGGAATGATAGCCATTAATCTAAATTATCGAGAAAAAATTCATGCCATTTTGAATGATGCGATTGAAAAAATAGAGGAAAAAAAAGTCTCATAAACTCTCTTCTAATTAACTCTAACTATGAACATGGATTGATATAGGTCGTCTATCTGGATGCATCATTAGAGGAAAAGGATGATTGATGGCACCTTATTACTCTCTCTACCTTTTATACATTCAAAACGGATATTTATTTACCCAATTGAGGAAAATCTTCTGCTCTTTCTTTTCCGATACATTTTGAACTATTCCACCATGAATCGTGGAGATTCATCTTTCGCAAGATGAAGTTCCTTGTTCCTCGACAACAGCTCCAGCAACTCTGAATAGAGCCCCTGAAGTCTCACATTATCTCCGAAGGCGTAACATCCCGTAGTCCCTACGGTACACCAGAGGAATGATTCTTGGTTCTCGAATCGTTCTTCTGTTACTTAAAAAGAAGAAATCATCATTTAAATAGTTTAAATGCGATGGTTTTCTCATTTTTTTGTTCCAAAAAAAATAGACCTCAATTCATCTCCACCTTAAAAGGTGGAGTGTTCTTGAGGGGTCATGATAAGAAGATTGAGAATCTTTTTCGTTTTCAGCTCAGGTGCTATTTTCTCGTATTTTTATTATATCCTATGGATGCATCATTTATAGTACACACGAGAGTAGCGATTTTTTATACATGCCCACCTATGTCCGAACATTTTTCGAACTGTTAAAACTGTTTCCCTTCAACCTTCCGCTTCGCATTTCATATTCCTATTAAACAGAAAACTCTTTAATTTGTAAGATCTTATACTAATTTGTAAGATCTTATAATCTTATAATAGGTGAAAAAAATTGAATAATATTGCCTTTGAAGTAGAAGAATTGACCTTTAAAAAGGGAAAGGACAATACAAAGATCTTAGTTCTTCCCGAGCTTACAGAGGAAGAGAAAGATATTCTTGACCCTATCATTGCTCCAACCTCCGGACTAAGAATTCAGATTTATGATAAGCAAGAATCTGATGAAAATATTAAATTTATTCTTAGGGAGAGAACTATGTGCTTATTCTTGCGATTTTTTAAAGCGATTAGTATTAAATTTCAAGAAATGAGTGATGAAAAAAATCCAAAAATGTTGATTTTTACAGATGATAGACCGAGCAGTCAATTATTATTGAATTATGGTTCAAAGATTTTTGCCTTTGATGGATATCAGATTATTCTTCAAGAAGATGAACCGAATAACTCTCGAGTTTCCGCTCCATACGGCGCTGCTTCCGTAGCCTTATATAATGATGCTGATCTGGCTATTGTAATTACTGCAAGCCATAATGAATTAGTTTGGAACGGTATAAAATTTTATATCGAGTATCCTATACCAATCTCAGGTAATATTTTTAAAGAAATCTCCAAGATTGCCTTAAAATTAGAGGAAATACCCGTTATAGATACATGTCGTCCTCTAATAAGAAATGTTATTCAGAAAAATAATGATTATATTAAGGAACTTTTATCACATATTTTAGAAATAAAAAGTTTAAAGGGAAAGGATTTAGTAATATGGCCGTATTTGGGCAAGGCTCGGGGAATAGTAGAGCTTTTTAAGCAGTTAGGAGCAAAAGTACATGTCATCGATGAACCCCTTGATCCTCCCAATCCTATTAAGATTGTTAAAGAAGAAAAATTACAAGAAGTCATGAGTAGTACAAATTCAGAGATTGCTCTCCTTTTAGATGCAGATCGGGACAGAATTGCACTTTATATTCATGAAAATGGAAAATATTCATACTACATTCCCAATGAGATCTATTCTGCTATGCACAATATTTTAGCACGACACTATAATAAAAAAATTCTGAATGTTCGTACAATACCTTCAGATTTACGTGGAGACGAGAGTAGCTTTTTAAATATATTAACTGGCGTGGGATACAAACACTTGGGAATTATTCTTTATTTTCTCTTAGATATTGAAATTGAAAAATCAAAAGTGGAAACAGCCATTTTATATATGCAAGAAGATGATGGGAGATTAATTCAGATTAAAAAACCTTTACCCTTAAAGAAAAAAATCCTCACTAGGATGAAGGAAGAATCCTTGACAAATACTGATTTTATTTTTGTTATGTGGGAAGAGTCAGGGGGCCATACGATTACCGTAATCAATGCTCAACGAAATGAGAAGTCCGGAGAACAACACTTTACTACAGAACTCCCGATTATTGCGGACAAATATCCTGTTCCGGCTTTAGTACTCATAACAGAATTATTATGCCGTGGACATATCATTTCAGAATCCATTGATTGGTCAATTAAGGGAATAAACCAAACAATTGAGGCTTCTGATAAAGAAAAAGTTAGAATAATGAAAAATTTCCAAAAAGAAGACGGAAAGAGGGTGAATATTGAGGGAAAAATCTATGATGTGACCGCTCTAAACAACAGTCGGGATAAAATCAAAATTTACCAACTAAAATCCGACGATTCAACGCTTTATTTTAGACCATCGGGCACAGGTCCCGACATTCGCTTCTATATTTTTGGGAATAGAGACACCTATTTAGAAGAAATTGAGAGAGTTAAAAAATATATTAAAAAAGAATATATTTAGCTAGATTCTCCCCTTCTTTTCATTTAATTCATCTTTTTCTGCTAATTTGTAATTTTTTATATGCTAGTTGTAATTACTATACATAATCTTTTCAATAGATAATATAAACTATAGAAAATATTGAGTGAAATATGCAAGAAAAGATAATAGATGACAAGATTTTGGAGCACATGACGCTTGAAAATGTTTTCAAGATTATAAATGATAATATTTTTCCGCTGTTAAACGAAAAAGAGAAAGACTTTTGTCGTGAGCTTCAAGAATTTTGCATTGAACTTCATCCAAAAATAGATAAAAACCAAGATGTATATGTACTCTTTCCGGAACTAGGAAAGCGCGGCTATATGCAACGGATTAATCTCTGGCGTGATTTCATGCCATATGGAATGAAATCGGAAATTCTGCTCGCAACTCACTTAAGTTGCTTAGATAGTCAATTAGAATTAGCAAGATTAGCCAGTGGAATACTTTGTGGGAATCCTACCTTTCAACATGGAGAAACTGATGAAATCCTAAAAGTTCAAGATGAATTAATGGAAGGTAGCAAAATCGGGTGTATCGGAATTACTGAACCGAATAGAGGGTCTGATGCCGTAAACATGACTTCGACATGTAGAAAGTCTGATGATGGAAGTCATGTTATCTATAATGCAGAGAAGGTTTTTACAACAAATGGTCCAAAAGCGGACTATTTTGCGACCTATGCGGTGTATAATCAAGCAAACCCTCGAGGAACGATGGTACAAGCAATGGTTTCCCGTGATTTTAAAGGGCAATTAATAACTAATCGATTAAAGATACCTTATGTCGATAGGGTACATATTGCACATACCATCATGAACGAAGTTGAGATACCTGTCAATTATATATTGGGTGATAATGGAAAAGGATATACGAATTTATTTGATGGCCTTGTTCCTGAGAGATTGGGAATAATGGGTTCGGGATTGGGCATATGTTGGGCAACGCTTGCGTATGCGATTATATATACAAATTTAAGACAACAGTTTGGGCAAAATATTATAAATTTCCAAGGTGTTGGTTTTTCATTAGGCGATTTATTGGCACGTACCTCTTCTGCCACCGCACTTGCGTTTCAGGCTGCGACCTCCTACGATGATAACATATTATTTGCGGAACACCCCAGCAAGGAAGCCGAGAAATGGATTGCCGGCGTAAGTTCTCAAGGAAAATATCTTGTTTCCAAACTTAGTGCAGATCTTACCTATACCGTTCAACAGCAAATGGGGGGAATTTCGGTAACTGATAACACGGATGTGCAAGAACTCTCTTCTACATCTTATATTGAAGAGGTAATTGGAGGTGCCAGAAACATCCAATTGCTCATTATCCAGAACGCATTGAGGAGATATTCAAAACTAATTTTAAGCTAAATTTAAATTAAGGTGAAAAAATAATGACAAATGACAAAAAAGAAGGTATAGGTTTACCAGAAGTAAAATATATTGCATCCATTGGAAAATGTCCGAACTGCGGCTCAGAAAGTGTGAGATTTAAGCTCCCTCTTGAAAGTTATATAGAGACTAAAAATTTGAAGTTAGATAAAGTTGTACTCGATTTCTCGAATCCTCAATATTGGTTAAAAACAACAACGACACATTGCGCTGAATGTGGATATGAGTTCCATCTACGCGATAATGTTGAAAGCTTTTATAAGGACCTTCAAAAAGTCCGGGAAAAGGAAGGCGATAAGCCAAATAAGTGGTATTACAAATTTGATCAATATAAAACAGAAGAGTAATACTTCCCACTTTTCTCTTTTCTATTTTTTCTATTTCTTAACGATTTTGAGGAAATTTATAATATTTCGATTATATTAAATACTACTGAAGACTTACCATTATATTATAATACCAGGGATGATGTTATCCCAGAACGCCGTTATTTTGAGCTATTTAATGGGAATGATAATCTTTATGATTCTGATGGATAATTATTCATCGATAGATTAAATGAAAGCGATGGATATCCCGAAGATGGGTTTTACAATCTTTCATGGAATCCACAATGGAGCATGGAATATTATTATCTTTCTCAAGCACAAGATGCCAATCTTACGGAACTCTATGACCTTTATGAACCGTTTATTCAAAATAATACCTATCTCTATCTTTCATGGGCAGATCAAGATGCCTGGAAAGAATGGAATACCATAAAGCAGCCTAATATCAATACTGACTCGATTGAAATTGAATATTATTATTATAATGAAAGCAGTGAAGATTATGAGATTATTGTCTATAATTCTACTGAAGGAATGTTCGAGGCTCGACATATCGCCGTAGAAACATTCTATACGGAAGGAATTGATGAAAACAGCTATGAGTTTGAACTCTCGCAAAATTATTCGAAAGCGCTTGAAGCAAGGGTTCTTTCCATAGAAGGAATATTCTTCAATGAATCCTATGATCTCTTTAATATATCGGATACATATCTCATTGATGGTGTGAATCTCAGCATTACCGCACCCTCTGGAAGAGTGTTCTCCGATTCTTAAGTTTACAAGTTAGGGATCCAAAAAAAGATTTTTCTTGGCGTAACTAGCGACATTAATGAATCTGAAGAGATCGAAGAAAAAAATTGGGGGGGATTTTTTTTTAAATTACGAGAAGGCGCTTTAAATTGAGGGTTCTAGCAATTTTAGAAGCGGTTTTAGGTATTTTTTCCAATTTCCAAAGAGGTGTTGCTTTAGGTGAGGGCAAGATCTTAAGAGCGTGTATTGACCTTAACTCGTAAAGAAGTGCCTCATAACTCGTCGATACCCGTTTTTTTGCTAATTTTAACCTGAGCAGTGATAACAGGAGCAAGGCAATCACGCACAAGAACACATGAGCACGAACAGAGGTGTCGGCGTGATGATACATCGGTCGAACGGCAATAGTCGTGGGACTTTTCATGTCTCGAAAGGCGTGCTCCACGATATATTGCTCCCTATACCCCCAGATGACCGCTTCGGGTGCCCACCCGTCAC
>SHMU01000193.1 GCA_008080765.1 Promethearchaeota archaeon
ATATCAGAGATCGGGCAGTTGTCCCTCGGTATATCCGAAGGACACGGGCTATGTGTCAATTAGCCCCTTAGATGTGGACGATGATGAACCAGAAGCTTTTAGGAGAATTGATGGGGATTTGAGCCACAAGCCCCGCCTTTCAAGGCGGGGTAATTGACGATACATTATTAGGCAACACATATTAATAAACCAAAATTTGGATAAATGAGGAAAAGGATATCAGGAAAGCAAGAGCAAGAATATGACAAAACTTATGATAAATAGTTTGGTAAAAGCAAAATTACATTAAATTTTGTGACATATGCAACAGCATAATTAAAAATCCTCATTATTTCTCTTTTTGCTTCTGAGTTATTATAATTATAATCCGCAAATTCTTTGGGTCCGATTGCAATTAGTAATCCCGATAAATCCTCTTCCCTTCTAATTAAAAACCAAAATCTTTTTTGTTTCTCCTTATCTTTAATCATCATTAAAATCCATGGATTTAAGATCCAGTCCTCTTCTTCGGGAGAAATGACTTTTTCGATGGCTCTTCCGCTGAAATAATTTTTAGAGGTTTTTATAGAATTTAATAACCCGTTGAAGTAGCTTCGTTTTATTTTTAAATAGCCATCAAAATATCGTGCTGCATCAAAGAGCTCTAAAGCCTTCTCTTTTTCCTCTTCATATTTCAATAATATCTGCCATTTCTTCAATTTAATCGCCTATTTTCTCAATTGATATGCTATGTGATATTTGTTTTAGTTTTTTCACTAAAGCTTCTATTTTCATAAATTGTAAATTAATATAAAATTCTCCTTTCTGATCCTTCCTATCCGATCCAAAAAATCCAGAGGAATGAATGACTTCGGTATCTTTTAAAACCGTTATTATTTGAGCTAAGGTTTCTTGATGAATCTTTTCAATGATTATGGTGATTTTATATATTTGATAGGGTGCTCTTAACGGATAAATATGCACTTTAATACATTTTAAGGAGGTGGAATGAATTATTAATACATCCTCGACTTTTTCTTCTCTATTATAATAATCCAAGAAGAGATCTTTCAAAAGTATGGTATTCTCTATCTCTTCTAAAGGATAAATACCTCCTCTTGTTAAATTATGTTTCATTATTACATTTTTTAGTTTATTCTTTTTAGGATTTAAACCTTGATATGATAGTTAATTGAGATTATCTGCCGCGTTTAATACTTTCCTCAAAATTCCCGAAGTTTTTACAGGAGAAACAATTATTCTCTGGTTATCAATCTTTTTTAATAAAGTAAGTGCAGAGATCATTATTTCCTTGGTTTTATGAGAACATCTAATTATCCCAAAGTTTTCATTTAGAGAATGCAAATATAATCCGATTCTACTTGCAGTATTCATACCAAAATAATCCCAAATGATATTCCATAATATATTAAGAAACTCCTTCTTATTAAAGGCGACTAGTTTCGAGTGAGGTACTTGTATAATCTTAAACAAAATATATCTCTGTCGTTCCATTTTATTCATATTAGCTCAACTCCCTCTTCAAAAATGTTTTTATTTCTTCTTTTCAGCACCGTTTGAACTAATAATTCGACATTGGTACTAAATGCTTTTTTTGCTTCAATGAGTGGGATTCCAATCAAGGTGTGGCTTATGCTTGCTAATGCACGGGGATGTCTTAAATCACATAAATTGTGAAAATTTCCACTGATGATGAATTTTGTTTTGTTTTTTAAAACCATATGCAATGAACGATATAATTTTCTAAAGGCTTTTGATTGAAAAGAACGATTATTACTTGTAAGAGGGATAAGACTAAACTCCACAAATTTATTATTTTGACCAACAAGCGAAATAACTCCTTGCGAAATTGTTTTTAAAATATTATAGCTACTAAAGGACAATAAATCGACTCTTGTATCTGTCGCAGCAAATAATTGAATATCAATATTAGGAGATTCTATTGCTAAAATTTCCGCGCAATTATTATATTTTCTCAATTTTATTTTTAGTTCCTTCACGCTATTTTCAGCCAAAGTAAACCGATAAAACAATTTTATGGATGTTAACTTTTGCAATTGTTCCTTTAATTTGTATGGTATCTTAATAATATCATTGCTTGGTTCTAATATTAAATTTTGAATCCCTAACTTTTCACAAATAATAAATATCTCCTTTATTTTATCTAAGCTTTCAAAATTGATTCTTAGTCTTGATTCAAAATATGGCATTTAGCTTTGTATTTTTTAAGAAAAATTTTTTTGCTTTATATATTTATTGTTAATATTCATGATAAATTTTGAGTTTTGATGATTCGTAGATGAAAAAAAGAACCTTAGACGAAATTAATATAAAAATTAAAAATGGAACAGCCACAATATTAACCGTTCAAGAACTTATTGATACCCTGAATGAAGGAGAAACCATAACTTATGATGATGTAGATGTCATAACCACTGCTACAAAAGCTCTGATGTCAGGTATTGCTGGTATATTTTCCTTTCGCTTAACACCTCCTAAAAAGGTACGGAAATTCATTGAAGTGAGCCTTAATGGAATTCCGGGGTATCCTGGACCTTGCCCTAATGAATATTTAGGAATTATTGATTTAATTCTGTATGGAACCGCTCACAGCAAAACGCGTACAAATTATTCTGGTGGGATGTTATTTCGGGACTTAGTAGAAGGAAAAAAAGTGAAGGTAATAGCAAAGAGTGTAGAAGGAATTGAAATTGAAAAAGAATTAACTCTTGAAGACTTTCAATTTGCTAGATTAATGGGTACCAGACAATCCATTAAAAATTACTTTGCAATGGTAAATCCTACTGATAATGAAGTGGAAACTATTTTTTCTGCCCTCCCTCTTAAAGGTGATTTCTCTGAATTAACATTTTCTGGATGTGGGTCACTAAATCCTTTTCAAAATGATCCGGAAGCACAATCAATTGGAATAGGCACACAAATTCTTGTAAACGGCCAAATCGGCTATATAATTGGGCCAGGAACTAGAAATGATAAATTAAAACCCAATTTGCAGACTATATGCGATTTGAAGGGAATGGATCCAAAATTTATGGGTAGTTTTAGAACATCTTACGGTTTAGAAAGTATTTGTTCAATAGCGGTACCTATTCCCATTCTCAATGAAAAAATATGGGATAATATTGTTAAATCAGATAGGGATATACCGCTTAGAATATTAAATGTTGTTGGTAGGTCCGATGTTGGAGAAATTACTTATGGACATGTGTGGGATAATAATTTCAGAGTCGAATTTGATCCAGAAAAATGCCTTGAATGTGACGACTGTCCTTCCGAAGGAAAATGCCCCACAAATGCATTTCATCTGAAAAAAGGAATCGATAGATCAAGATGCTTTAATTGCGGAACGTGCTTTGTAGTATGTCCCAAAGATGCTTTTAATGCAGATTTGAAAAGTGTGCAAGTTAAATTAAAAGGTATGAAAAAAGAAAAAACCATCCCCATTGTTCTTCGACAATCAGATAGAGATGGTGCCATTCAACTTGCAATAAAATTAAAGAAAATGATTCAAAATAGGGAATTTCAATTAAAAGAACCAACGGGAAAACTCGAATTTTATCCGAAAGTATATTAATATTGCACATGAAATTAAATTAAATTAGAGAAAAATATAGACGTAAAAATGTATTTAAAGGATATTAAATTAGAAAAATTCGACCAGATCGGTATTGTGGTTAACGATCTTGAAAAATCTGCGAAAATGTACCAAGAGTTATTTAATTTTAAGAGTGGTGTGAATATTGTAGAACAAGACGCATCTGTGGTATGTCGAGATCAAGAAGGCACCTATAGAATGAAAAAAATTATGGATTTTTTTGGACAAAAACAACTAGAAATTGTCGAAATTATCGAAGCGAAGGGGCCTAATCTATATTCCGAGTTTTTAGATGAAGGAAAAGAAGGACTTCATCATTTAGGGATATATGTAAAAGATATCGAACCCCTTCTTAACAAATTTAAAACTCAGTTTGGGGTTGAAGTAATTCAAACAGGAAAGGTGGGCAAATTAACTTTTCACTATCTGGATACAATTGATTTTTTAGGTTATTATCTGGAACTTATTCAGTTTTAAAAAGATTTACATCTTTACTACCCTCTTTCCTTCTAATTGTTTCTTTCTATTTCTTCTTTACCATTATCTTTTTATGTGCATTTAGGAATTATTGTAGGTAATTAGTTCACTAATAAACTAAGTCCACTTTATTATCCAAAACCATTATCACCTTTCTTTTCCATTTGTGAATTTCCTTGCTACAATTTAAAAAGGTTTAATAATACTTTATCATAATTTATTATAGTGTTATTATAGGGTTATTATATAAATTTGAATTAAGCTACAAAAATTAGAATAAGAGTAGAAAATCAATAATGTATACAAAAGAAAAAACAACGGGTGGAGATCTATTAGTAGAATGCCTGCTAAATGAAGGGGTCACTACTATCTTCGGAATTGTTGGGGGTGAATTACTTCGCATCTATGATGCCATAGAACGGTGGGGGCGGGAAGAGGGGATTGATACGGTTATGATGCGTCATGAACAAGCGGGAGGTCACGCTGCAGATGCGTGGGCACGAGGCACTGGAGAGATTGGTGTATGTTTGGGTACTGCTGGTCCAGGTGTAACACATTTAGTTCCCGCAGTAGCTGCTGCATGGGCGGATTCAATACCAATGCTCGTGATAGGGGCTCAAATCGCTCGTATGTTTGATAATACAGGAATACTTCAAGGAAATTTAGATCAAATGAAATTAATGGAGCCTATTACAAAGGCACAGATTTCTGTGGAGGCGCCCTATGAAATCCCCAAGGCATTCCAAAGAGCGATGAAGATAGCGATGACTGGGAGAAAAGGTCCTGTATTTCTCGAACTAAGGGAAACTGCTCTCGTAAGAAAAGCAAAAGAAGCATATTTCAGGGAAATAGTCCCTCCAGAAAAATATAGACCAATATATCGCCCTTCTGGAAATCAAAATTCAATTAAAGAAGCGGTGGATCTTTTAAAAACCGTGGAAAAACCAATTATTATTGCGGGTGGGGGTACTATAGCCTCTGATGCCTCTTCAAATCTTATTAAACTGTCACAACAATATCGAATCCCTGCAGGAACAACTATAAACGGTATTGGCGCTATTTCCTGCGATCAAGATACATATATCGGTTCATATTTGACAAATAATGCTTTTAGAACCGCCGCCTCTCAAGCAGATCTAATCTTATCCTTTGGTGCAAAATGGGATTATACATTACTTTATGGAGCGGCACCTATCTGGAATCAAAATCAAAAAATAATTCAGAATGATATAGATCCAGAAATCATAGGTAGAAATCGACCAGTTGATGTGCCCCTTGTAGGAGACGCTAAAGTAGTAATAGATCAGCTCCTCTTAGAAATGGAAGAGTCCCTCTCTAAAGCTAAGATTGCAAAATGGAACGAATGGAATCAATATCTAACAGAGCTTAAACAAGAAGATCAGAAATTAATTCAAAAAATCTTAAAATCTGATAAACTCCCCATAAAACCGCAGAGACTCGCTTATGAAGTGTTAGATTTCATTAAGCCGGACACCCAATTCGTTTTAGATGGAGGAGACATTGCCGTATTCACATTTGGACTCCTTAGTAATAAAACGAGATTACCGAACAGCACCTATTATCCTATTTCGATGGGACACTTAGGAACGGGAATTCCTCATGCCATTGGTGCTCAAATCGCAAAACCCGATAAAGAAGTAGTATGCTTGACAGGAGATGGCAGTTTCATGTTTAATATCCAAGAATTAGATACCGCAACACGGCTAAACTTGCCGATTATCATCGTGGTTGCAAACAATTCTTGCTGGGGAATGATTAAGTCTAATCAAAAAAACAATTTAAATAAACGATATTGTGATGTAGATTTTCCTCAAACTAATTATGCGGATATTGCAAAAGGTTTTGGCTGCTATGTGGAAAGAGTTACAGAACCGAGTGAAATAAAGTCCGCTTTACAGCGCGCTAAAAATTCAGGAAAAACCTCTGTAATTGATGTGGAGATCGCCTTTGAAACGCCCCCTGCAATGAAAATAGTCGGTCTCTGGAAGAAGAGCAAGGGATTATTCGAAAATCCATAATTATTTTATCTTATAAATTCTAATTTATTCTTTAACGATTAAATAATCCATAATGATCAAAAAGGGTGTTAATACATATAATAGAAGAATATTACTTAAAAGAAAAAGTTGCAATAGTCACTGGTGCGGGAAGTGATGGTTTCGGGCGCCGTATGGCAAAGGCATTTGCCTCAAAAGGAGCTGACTTGGTCCTTAATGATATCGATGAAAAGGGCCTAGAAATAACAAAAGAAGAAATTCAGAAGAAATATGACAGCAAGATCCTAACGGTCAAAGCAGATATTTCTAATTCCGCTGAAGTTGATGAAATGGCAAAAGAAGTGTCTGAGATATTTGAAAACGTATTTCTTTTAGTTAACAATGCGGGGATAGATGGTGGACTCTATAGTTCATTAAAAGCAAAAGAAGCTTTATATGATAAAGTAATGGGAGTAAATGTAAAAGGAGCATGGAACGTAACAAAAGCATTTTATCGAGTTATGAAACGACAGCGAGAATTTATGCCAATTAGAGGTAAAATTATTAATATTGCCTCTTGTGCTGGGACTCAAAATGGGTTAAATCCCTTTATTGGAATATACAGTGCGAGTAAGGCCGCATTAATTGCCTTTACAAAGCTTTGGGCTCTTGAACTGGGTCCTAGCGATATTACAGTAAACGCCATCTCCCCGGGTGTATTTCTCACTCCCATATATAATAATGATCCCAAACTAATTCGACAGTTTTTAAAGTCTCGAGGGGTTAAGTTACCTATTGATAAAGTCGGAGATCCCAATTGGGTTGCAGATATTGCTCTCTTTTTAGCATCTCCCGCAGCAAATTATATTACTGGTCAAAATATTATCATAGATGGGGGTATGTGCGTTAGCATTAATAAAATATAATTTTTTTTCCATCAATATTCACAAAGGATCGGCACGGAAGCCCCGTCCTTTAGGGCGGGGAGGAAGTGCCGTTAGATAGTATTAAGTGACAAGATTTAAATACTTGCGTTATCATTATCATTATAAGGTTGAGTTCTAATGAAGTTTTGTAAGACGGCACAG
>SHMU01000194.1 GCA_008080765.1 Promethearchaeota archaeon
CCAAGTACCAACGGTAAGACCCATTCACATTGGTCGTTCCTACATGGAGCGGTCAAGACCTTCAGTTACAGGTCATTTAAGAGGACGTCCAAGGATGTCCAGATTTTAAGTAACTGTAAGAAAGACTTTTGAGTTCATTTTTCTCTAATTCTGATTAATTTTTTTATACTATATCTTTTTACTACTCTTTTGTATCACAGATTTTATTGTTTATATCCAATTTAAAATTTATTTTAGAAATTTAGAAAAAAAATGGAAATTATAGCCGTATAGCTTCAAGGTTTTAAGACATCAGCTTTGCTCATTGCTGTGATTGTTTTGTCTGTTGGTTCAGGAACGAAGATAAGCGTTATGAATACCCCTATAAATGCAATTAAGCTTAATATCATCCCGGTTCCCAATGCTTTCATGGAAATAAGAGGATTTAATAATTTCTGAGTAATGGTGTTATATGGATTTAAAGCGTCTGAGATTAATCCTACAAAAAAGCCGCCAAAGGAGGCTCCTCGTGCGATGGAAAAAATCACCGAATTTGCAGATGCTCTCAGTTCTGTATCATATAATTCCGAGGACCATACCCCAAAGATACCATGGAGACCAAATCCGAGGGTGATAATTACTGCTGTCACTAAAAGCACATTCGTATTAAAAACAAACAAGATGGAAATTGCGAATATGACTCCGCCGACAATGCCCAAGATATTATCAATACCGAAAGCTTTCTTTCTGCCAATATAATCGCTTAGAGCACCAAAAAAGAATAATCCCCCAGCCGCAACAAGCATTAGAATAAGCATATACAAAAGAGATGTAGTCTTGGCTGCCGACCCTCCACGATATTGAAAGAACTCTTGCAAAACTTGTGCAAAGAAAGTTTCAAATGTATTTAGAAGGGGTGCCTTGGTCGCTGCTTCTTTATAGGTAAAGAGGTACTGAAAGAATTGCGGTGCCCAATCTACAAGAGCATGATATGCAATTTCAGCAAACCAAAAGAGGATAATCAGTAAAATTGTTAATCTTGCCCACTTTTTACTGAAAACTTCTTTAATGCGTAATTTCTGCTTTTCTCCTTTTTCCTTGCGAATTTTATCATATTCAGACCATACGGCTGATTCGGGTAATTTATACCAAAAGAGTAGTAAGAAAGGAAACGGAAAAAGGGCAGTCAAGAAGCACCACTGCCAGCCAATCGGTCCTAGTACCATCGTTGTTAGTAAGGCACCTACATACCCAAATACGAATGTAGAATGGACCAGTCCTCCCGCTGCTCCTCGTTTCTTAGGAGAAAAATATTCCGAGATTAAAGAAAAGCTAATCCCCCAACTTACTCCTAATCCGCTGAGTAGTCGCAATACTGCAAAAAGCCAAAACATTGTAGCGGGTACTAATGCGGTCATAGAAGAAAATATGGCATCCCACGCAATTGATACAATAAGCGCTTTCTTTCGTCCGAAGCGATCTCCCAGTTCACCAAAAAGTATAGCGCCAGGAACTGTAAATACAAACTGTAATGAAATTACTAATCCAATATGTGCGTCCGAAATACCTATAAAATAGGATTGTAATTCGGTGGATAGAGCGCTTATTAATACCAAGGAATATCCATCATGCATCCAAGCAATGAATGCTGCAAGTAATATTACTAGTGTTGTGAATTTCGTTCTATTATTATTTTCTGTCATTTTTTGAGCTTCACCTTATTTATACTAATATTTTAAAGTTATTTTCAAAATTGAAAGATTTATTATAGAACATAATTAATCTTTTGAGTATATAAGTCTATAGATTCTTTTGCAATACTAATAAGATACTATACTTAAGGAATCCAAATTATGCAAAACTCTGATTTTATATTTAAGTTTTAGATCAGAACTTGAGTTTAGAGGGCAAACCTTATTATTGGCACATCTTGAGCTGAAAAAAGGTGTCTTAAAATATCTTCTAACGACGATTAATAACTTCCAAGAAATATCCTTATAATTAACTTGTCCTTATAATTAACTAGTAATAGTTAGATATTAGTTTTAGAGAGGGTATGAACATGGATGAAAAAAATAATCATCATAAAAAGATGCTAAAAGAGTTTAAAATAAAATTTATTGTATCCTTAATTTTGACTGTTCCAATTTTAATTTTCTCCCCCACAATTCAATCATGGATAGGATACGAGTTAAAATTTATAGGATATGAATACGTGTTATTTGTGCTAGCAAGTATAGTCTATTTTTATGGTGGAATGCCCTTTTTCAAGGGGATGGTAGATGAGTTTAGGGAGAAGAGTCCAGGAATGATGACTTTAATCACAGTTGCTATCTCTGTGGCATATGTATATAGTTCTGCGGTAATATTTGGACTTGAAGGTCGATTTTTTTTTTGGGAATTAGTAACGCTAATAGATATTATGCTATTGGGGCATTGGATTGAAATGCGTTCCGTTATCGGGGCTTCCAGAGCATTGGAGGAATTGGTAAAAATAATGCCCACAGAGGCACATCGTAAAATTAATGGAGAAATCGAGGACATTTCTGTAGAAGAACTGAATGTAGATGATATCGTTTTAGTAAAACCTGGAGAAAAAATCCCTACTGATGGTACAGTCATTGAGGGTGAGACCAGTGTAAATGAATCTATGATAACGGGAGAGTCTAAACCCGTACATAAGGCAAAAGGGGATGAAGTAATAGGAGGGGCAATTAATGGAGAAGGCTCCTTAACGGTTCGAGTAGAAAAGACCGGGGAAGATACGTATTTGAATCAAGTGGTTCAAATGGTATCAGAAGCTCAAGAAAGCGAATCAAAATCTCAAGATATTGCAAATAAAGCGGCGTTATTGCTTACTATTATTTCAATTAGCGTTGGCATATTAACATTTTTTATTTGGGTTTTTATTAATAGTGATATTTCATTTGCAATTGAACGTACCGCTACCGTTATGGTTATTACCTGTCCACATGCCTTAGGATTAGCAATTCCCTTGGTGATAGCTCGCTCTACGGCATTAGCAGCTCAATCGGGATTGTTAATTAGAGAACGAAAGGCATTTGAAAAAGCTCGGGATCTCGAAGCTGTTGTTTTTGACAAAACGGGCACGCTCACATTAGGAGAATTTGGGGTTACAGATATCATAGAAATGAAAAATTATAATAAAGATGAAATCTTGCAGTTTGCAGCAACATTAGAAAATAATTCTGAACATCCTATAGCCACTGGCATAGTTAAAAGTGCAAAAGAAAAGGATATTGACCAGAAAAAAGTAAAAGAATTCGAATCAATCCCCGGAAAAGGTGTGAAGGGAATCATCGATCAAAAAGAGTTTATGGTTGTAAGTCCGAATTATGTAAAAGAAAACAATCTGGAATTTGATGAAGCTAAAATATCAAAATTTAAAGAAGAGGCGAAAACCATTGTATTTTTATTACAAGGAAAGGATGTGATCGGTGCTTTAGCATTGGCAGATATTATTAGAGAGGAATCAAAAGATGCCATAAAGAGACTAAAAAAAATGGGTTTAAAGTGTATGATGCTCACTGGAGATAATAAATATGTCGCAAGCTGGGTTGCAGATGAATTAGGACTGGATGATTATATTGCAGAAGTCCTCCCCGATGAAAAAGCAGATGAAATCAAGAAAGTGAAAAAAAACTATAAAATTGCAATGGTGGGTGATGGTGTAAATGATGCTCCGGCACTCGTAACGGCAGATGTAGGAATTGCAATAGGTGCGGGAACGGATGTTGCCATAGAATCTGCAGATATAATCCTTGTGAAAAATGATCCACGCAATGTTGCTGATATTTTAGAATTATCGAAAAGCACTTATTCGAAAATGAAGCAAAATCTAATCTGGGCAACAGGATATAATGCTATTGCAATACCTCTTGCTGTTGGAATTTTATATCCCTTAGGATTTATCCTTCCTCCCGCTATTGGGGCAATTATTATGAGTCTAAGTACTGTTATTGTAGCTATAAATGCACGATTGTTGAAAGGTGTGTAAAAAAACTATGGTTGATCAAAATAGCTCTGATCTCGCTCCGAAAATATCGATCATTGGTTGTGGTAGTGTGGGGATGGCTTATGCATATGCATCTGTAATAAGAGGTATTGCTCGAAGCTTAGTTTTAATTGATATTGATAAGCAAAGATTAGAGGGAGAAGTTTTGGATCTTAACCATACAGCTCCCTTTACATCCGCGATTGATATTCAAGTAGGAGAATATTCCGAAATTAAAAATTCCGATTTAATTGTTATCACCGCCGGTAAAAGTCAAGAGCCTGGCGAAACAAGATTGGATATCGCAGATAAGAATGTTGAGCTGTTTAAAGAGATAATCCCCATAATCTATAAATATGCCCCAGAATCCATTTATTTAATAGTTTCTAATCCTGTGGACATTCTGTCATATGTAACCTATAAAATATCGGGAAAAAATCATCAAGAAATAATTGGTTCCGGAACAACATTAGATACCGCTCGATTGAGGTTTAAACTTTCTAAGCATTGTAAAATAGATCCTAGAAATATTCATGCCTATATTTTAGGAGAGCATGGAGATAGCGAAGTCCCTATATGGAGCAGGGCGATGATTGGAGGATTATTATTCGGAGAATATTGCAAAATCTGCAATTATCGACATTCTTGTAAACACGAGCAAGTGCTTAGCGACGTTTTTAAGGCTGTAAGAGATTCTGCCTATAAAATCATAGATAAAAAAGGAGAAACATCATATGGTATTGGATTAGCTCTAGTAAGAATATCTCAAGCAATACTTAATAATGAAAATGCTATATTACCCGTTTCTGGTTTAGTCCAAAACTATTTAGGAATTGATGAGATATACTTAAGCTTGCCGAGAATCCTAAATAAAAATGGTATTAAAGCCACCTTGCATTTAAATTTAAATTCAAAAGAAGAAGAAAATTTAAAAAAATCAGCTCAAACATTAAATAAGATAATATTAAATCTTACTATAAAATAAACAAGAACTCGTTTTTTATAATAATTTGAATCTGTTTTCCTCAAATCAGAATGGAACTAATAAGGTTTTAATCATTTATGAAAAAATAAAAAAAATTTATTTTGAATTTTTTTAAGCTAAAGGAAATAACTTCTTTTTCGAATCATTTGGATTATTGAGATAATTGATATTATTAGGGTAAGAGTCAAAAATGTCAATGGATAGCTTGGAATGTTTTCTATTGAAGGTGTTTCTGCCAATGCCAATATTAGTCCGAGGTTTCCCCCTCTATCATTACCTTCTGTTTCATTCACCGTTATATTTACTTGATCTTGAGTTATTCCGCCTAGACCATCCTCAATTATAATAGTAAAATTATAATTACCTACTGCAAGCCCATCCACATCAACCGTAATTGGTACTCCTGAACTCCATAATTTGTTTGTATGAATAGAAATAGAAATATTATTATTATAGACCGTATAATTAGGAGTCGAAATCGTATCATCAATAAAAGTCCATATGATCTCATTGCCCGTGGAGCCGTAGGTGTAGGAAAAATCCGAGGGAGGTTCACCAGAATGGATTGGTGGATAATTTAAGTATAAAACTCGTGAGTAAATGTCTTCTCCTGTATCTTGTTCAAAGCTTTCCCATGCTATCGCAAAATTGTCTTCGCTGAGGGTAGCAATATCGGGGAACTCTTGGTTATTAGTGGTGTAATTATTCACTTGAAACTCTGCCGTGAAATTTGTTCCCGTGGTAGCATTAAATATTCTCCCAAATACTCCATATCCATTACCATCTTGCCCATTGCTGCGCCATGTTATAACTAAGGAATCCTCAGTAAGCGCAGAAATAGAAGGCCTTTCTTGATTATCTGTTGTATTAAAATTAGCATGAAATTCTGCTGTGATGTTGGTTCCAGTAGTTGCGTTGAATAATCTTGCATAAATTCCACGATTTAAAGATTCTTCTTGAATCCAATCCTCCCATGCAACAGCAATCGTATCTTCACTGAGAGCACATATGGAGGGATAACTTTGATAATTTACGTAATAATCATTTACTTGAAACTCTGCCGTAATGTTTATTCCTGTGGTTGCATTAAACACATTTGCAAAGATTCCCATACTAGACCCGTCTTGTCCCCAACTTGCCCAAGTTACGGCAAATAAATCTTCGCTGAGGGCAGAAATATCGGGTAAAAATTGGTCGAGGTCAGTAAAATGATTTACTTGGAACTCTGCCGTAATGTTTTCTCCTGTAGTTGCATTAAACACCCTTGCTTTTACATTCCACAAATCATTTTCATCATAAGTTTCATTAGTCTGCCACGCAACAACAAAACTATCTTCGCTGAGGGCAGCAACGGATGGATTTTGTTGATCATCTGTTGTATTATAATTGACACGGAACTCTGCGGTTGTGTTTTGACCTGTGGTAGCGTTAAACACTCTCGCATATATACCATATTCATCACTATCCTGTTCGAGGCTTTGCCACGCAACAACAAATAAATCCTCGCTGAGGGCAGCAATATCTGGATACCATTGAAAATTATTTGTATTATAATTGACACGGAACTCTGCGGTTGTGTTTTGACCCGTGGTAGCGTTAAATACACTGGCATAAATTCCATACTGGCTCCCATCTTGAACTTGACTTGACCATGCAACAGCAAAAGTATCCTCACTGAGCGCGCAAAGAGTAGGATGTATTTGATTATTAGAAGTATAATTATTAACTTGAAATTCATCTGTTTTTATGAGTACATCTATCGATTCTGAGGAGATGCTAATTGGATTTATATTGTTTCTTCTTATTGGCAAATTATATTCGTTAGTGCTATTACTCTGAATAAAAAACAGTAATAATAATGCACAGAAAATAAAACCAATATAAGCTTTTTTTTTCATAGATTGAAAGATCACATCTGATTTAATTTTTAATTCATTGAGATCTCATAAAAAGATAGATTAAATGTGTTATTTAAATCTTATTTAAATCATAAAACAAAACTAAATGATTTAAAAATAATTCTTATTAAAATGATTTACAATTTTTCAAAGTTCTTTGTGTTTTTCTTTCAAAATGTTTCTAAAAAAAAAGTGAAATTCAGTTTTTATTCCAAAAATACGGGGTATCAACGACAAAAAATCACTAGTAAACAAAAACAAAAAAATCTTTTGCTTCGCCTCCAGTTATGAATCGCC
>SHMU01000195.1 GCA_008080765.1 Promethearchaeota archaeon
AAATTTCCACTGCAAAAGCTTTAAGAAATACCTTCTTAAAAAACTAATGGAAAGTTATTTTTGAACAAACCCTAATTATCAAGAATAAATAGTATTAACCGCCAGAGATGGGATAAGAAATATATACTTTATCGTCTTCTTTCAATTTTGTTTTGTATCCTTCCAATTGTTTAATATTTTGCCCATTTATTAACACGAGCATTTGACCATTTAGCTTTTTTTTCTTTTTATCTAATAGATTTTCATCGAGGTGAGCTCTGTGTTGCTCTATGAATTGTTTAATTACTTCTCCCACTGTATCAGCTTCATAGAGGATTTTGTTTTTTCCCGTTCTCAGAGCAAATATGTTTAATAAGTTTAAGGTGACCTTAACCATCTTAAAAAAGGTAAGGATGTTTAAAATATAAGATTTATTTTTATATTTCATCTACGGAAAGCTGATACCAAAAATGAAAAACAGAACTGAGATACCAAGTCTATGGCAATATTAATATTTATTCAGAATTATTCCTCGCTAAAATTGTAAGAATTGTATGAATTTCTAACTAAAAAGTTAATAAAAAATTGAGAATTATATATCAGAAGTAGATATTTCAAAAAAAATGTAAGAATTTAAAAATCTCAATGTTTAAAAATGTACGATAGAAAACAAATGGAAGAAATTCTAAAGGAAAATGTCGTAAATCTCAGATTTCATGCTCGGGGTGGACAAGGAGGCGTCACGGCTTCCAATCTTTGCGTAGAAGCATTTTATGGATATGGAATTTGCCAACCACGATTCGGTGCGGAACGTATGGGAAGCCCCACGGAAAGTTATGTAAGATTAAGCGCAAATGAAGATTTAATAAGATCAAATGAGCAAGTGTATGCCCCTCATTTTGTATCTGTATTAGATCCATCACTCCTGTCGGAAGTTGATGTGATAGCGGGAGTTCCTAAAGGAGGATGGTTAATTGTAAATACTGCATTAAATCAACAAGAAATTCAAGAAATTGTAGGTAGAAAGGATATTAATATTGCTACAATTGATGCTACAAGAATCGCTTTAGAGGTTTTAGGACGAAATATTACTAATACTATAATATTAGGGGCGTTAATACGAGTTTCTCATCTATTTACTCTTGATGAACTCGCAGACGCAGTGATGAGACGATTTAAAGACAATATTGCGGCAAAAAATGTAGAAGCTATTAAACAAGCGATTGAAGATACATGTGTATACGATATTGGAATTCAAATGGATTTTACTCAAGATACCAAAATTAGTTGGCAACAGGTTGAATTGGGACTTCCCGGCTACAAGGAAGTTGATAAAGCAGGAGTGTGGTACTGTGATGAAGAAACAATCCCCGTGGGAAGTGATCAAGTTAGAACGGGCTCATGGGGGGAATGGGATATCATATGGGACGAAGAAACATGCACAGATTGTGCTCAGTGTTGGTTTATTTGCCCTGATTTTGCAATCCTACGAGAGAAAGGAGAGGATGGCAAATATCATATGATCGGTATCGATAGAGAGCATTGCAAAAGTTGTCAGAACTGCCTGGAAGTTTGTCCTGTGAATGCCATCTCAAAACAACTAAAACAGGGACCAGCATCATGTGCTGTACCTGAAGAAGAATTAAAGGAGGCAAATTAAATGACAAAAAGAAATATAATATCAAATACTATAATGAGGTGTATAGATCATCAGCATTGAACCTATGAAGCTCTTCTTTCGTGAAATTAAAGAACCAATAGAAACCACGATGATAGGCAATTATGCGGTTGCTGGTGGGGTCACACAAACCGATCCCGATGTTATTTGTGCGTTTCCGATTACTCCGCAAACACAATCAGTAGAAGGATTATCAGATGTCGTTCATCAAGGGAGGTTAAAAGCAGCTTTCGTGAATGTTGAATCTGAATTAGCAGCAATGAGTTTTTCTACTGCGGCATGTGCGGCGGGAGCTCGAACATTCACAGCAACGGCTTCACAAGGATATCTTTTAATGACTGAAGCACTTCCAATGGCGGTAGGATGGAGGGTCCCCTTAACAATGATGATAAGCGCGAGAGCATTTAACTCCCCCAATCTTTCAATTTGGAATACGTGGGAATTTACCGAAACTAATTCTGAAATCGGATGGAATACAATCGTATCGGAGAATGTTCAAGAGACTTACGACGCGGCCATATTATCTGTAATGATCTCTGAGGATTCATTATTCCCTACGATGTTTATCCATGATGGATTTATTATTTCCCATTCTGTCCAAAATCTAACCCTCATTCCCGATGAAACGGTGCGAAAGTTAACGCCTAAAAAACCACGACATCGAATTACGCCCAAAAAACCGGGAACATGGGGAGGAATTGTTACTCCCAGTTATTTCATGGAATTTAGAAAGAGCTTAGATGTGGACAAAGAACCAGTATTGGGAATTATGGAAGATGTATTTGACAGATTCGAGAAAGCAACTGGAAGAAAATATAATCTTATTGAAACCTATAACTTGGATAATTCTTCGAAAACCGCGTTCTTAACAATGGGATCTATGTCCGGAAATATTATAAGTTGGATGACCAAGAATAAAGATGTGGGACTCATAAAAATCAGAACTTTTCGTCCATTTCCCCACGAGCAATTGCAAAAAATTGTACAAGATCATGGCTTGGAAAAGTTGATCATTTTAGAAAAATCAGATTCTCTTAATGGTATGTTGCCCCCATTTTCAATGTCAGTGGCATCAGCGTTGTATCCTTTGGGAACATTATTTAGAAGTTTCATTGTAGGACTTGGTGGTCGAGATGTGACAAGAGATGAATTGGACATTGCGAGAAGAAAAATGGAAAATGTAACCGATATGAAAGGTAAGTTATATATGTATCTTGGTGTAAGAGAAACAAAAGATAAAATATATGGGGTGAACATGTAACATGTCAAAAGAAGAAAAAAATATTATAAAAATGGATGAGATCTTAGCAAGAAGCGGGAAATGTAATGTATTGTTCCTCAACTACGATAATGAAGCATTTATGAATACTGGAAATTGAAGAAACAATCTTTTTTCAAACAGAGTTCAAGAATCGGGCGGAACGCCCCCTTATGCTTCAACTACGACCGGTCCCGCAGGTGAACAGATACCCGGAAAAGTAGGAGTAAAACAAGACTTAGTCACTCCCTTTGCATTCTATGGATCAAAGAAATTGTTTTTAGCAACAGTTAACCCTGCTTACCCAATTGATTTAATGGGAAAGATAATGGAAGCATTAAAGTCAGATGGCTCTGCATTTATACAAGCGTACAGCGATTGTATGAGAGGGTGGAGACATGGTGCTGAGGATGCGGTAAAGATATCAAAACTTGCAACAGACAGCGGATATTGGCCTATTTATACAATTCGAGTAGAGGAAGGAGTGCCCACATTTTCTTATTATCGGGGACTTGATATTGACAAAGATAAATTTGTTGAATATTTGCAGTCAATGGGACGTTTTCGGCATCTTTTTAAACCTAAATTTCGAGAAAATGAAATCAATGAAATTATTTTTCAAACAGAACAGCGTAACAACAAGCTCAAAGGCTTAATTGAACAATTTGGTGCTGAAAAACCAAAAGATTTGTATCGCATTGATAGAAAAGAATTGAAAACGCAAGAACATTTACTTCCCGGTCATGGTTTATGTCCTGGGTGTGGAGCGGGAATGGTATTGTTTCAAATGGCGACTGCGGCGTATCAAGTTGCTGGAAATAATATGATTTATGTAAATAATACCAGTTGCTCGGAAGTATCCACCTCAAAAGACAATGTGACTTCTTGGAAAGTTCCATGGGTACATCATCTTTTTGAATCGGGTGCTACAGTAGCTGATGCCTTAGCGACTGCATATAAGATATTGAAAGTGAAAGGTCTCTATGGCAAACCAATGGAAGAAGATGTTCCCTATATTATCCACATTGGTGGCGATGGATCTACATACGACATTGGATTCCAATTTCTAAAAGCTGCATTAATCCGAACCAGTACTTTCATGGAAATGTCAGAACTTTTAAAAGCAAAATAATTCTTTTTTTTTAATTAACTATTTAACAACTTATTTTTTTAGATTTTTAAAATTAAGCTTAAATGTATTTAGAGTATAAAAAACTTCCCAAATACTTAGAATCAAGTGTAAAAGAGGTATGAATTATTGATCCAAAACAGAAAATATTAAATATCTATGAAAAAAAAATATCAACACCTTTCTCTCGAAAGAGTGTGCAAAATCAAATTGTATTAAGGGATTTAAACTGAAACCAGAATGGTTATGGAACACAAAAAAAATCTCTGTACTTGAAAAATTCAAGGAAATAAAAAATAAAGAATGAAGAGAATAAGACATTAATTCTTCGATTGTTTTCAAGATTGGTATATATTATAATTTAAATAATCGCTTCTCTCTAATTGATTCCCCCTATTTTTTAAACCTAAATTTCTCTTCAAAAACCCTTCAATTATTTTGAAGCGTGTTAGTAAAGAAGAAAGAGAGAAAAAAAGATAATTAATTACTCAATTATGAGTTTCTTTGATTTTCGTGATTTTATAATGAAATAAGAAATATTTATCACTATAAAGAATACAATTATAGCGTATTGGAAAGGCGGGTAATCTGTAAGTATTGATAACCCGAGTAGAGTGAGAAGGAGATTTGTAGTTAAATCCTTTAAAAACTCGCCCCTTTCCATTGATACTTCTAGCTTCTCACGGATAATTCTGTCTGTGTCTATTTCTGCGAAATATTCTTCTATCAGATTTCTTAAGTCTTCGTCCTCTTCCATATAATTTAATGCCTTGTTAGGATTTATAATCCAATTATTTGTGATTGCATTAGTTATATATGCTTTTATTTCAAACTTGAATGCTTCCTCTATAAACTTATTAAATTCTGTTAAATCAAACTCTTCATCCTTTATCTCGTTAGATAAAGCAGAATATCTTCCAAATACATTTTTCCTCTCGAATTTTTTAGGAAAATCAAACATGCTCCTCAAAGCATTCGTATATTTTGACGTATAAAATGCATTTTTATCCTTTGCTCGAAATATAGGAACCATGGGAATAAAATATGAATCTTCAATATTATAAATCTTTAAAAGCTCCGTAGAACGTCGATTTAATGATACGAGTTCTTTTACAATATAACGACCAATTTGGTACAAGACATATAAAGTTTTAGTAACATCTTGATCAGAGCTACTACATTTTAATATTAGCTTATCCTCATCAAAATATCCTTCTAAAACACCATGTTTTAGGATAAATCGTTTTGTTCTTTCGAATTTCTTATCAACTTCGATAGTATAATTTAAAATTTTTCCACGTGGAAAGAGACTTGACAAGAAATGGTATGGTTTAGGATTGCTTCCGGGGATTTTAAGAACTACATAGATCTCGTTAGTTCCTGTTGGTATAGAATATGTTTTCCAATTAAAATCCACTTCCCGTTCCTTACTTTTCAATTCTTTGCTTCTGATATTAAGAAAATAGATATGAGAACCATTCTCAATGGTAAAATTAATTTTATTTTTAAATCGTAACTCTTTTAAAGCCCCACCAAGCGCGGGGATATCATAAATTAGTTTATTTCTGAATATATTTAATTTATAATTATATTCTTTTACTCCTGATTTAATGAGAAGATGGATTAAACTCGTTTTTGAATTTACTGTGCCTTTCTTCAAAATTTTCAAGATAAATTCTTGTAAATAAGTAATTTTAGCTTTTCGCTCTTGTTTTCTGCTTAATTTTGGTTTGAGTGTTCTTTCTTCTTGTACCCCTTCTTCCTCTTCTGAATATTGTTGAGCCTCTATTTGCTCCTCATCAATTATAAATTTTTCCTTAACTGTTTTTTTAGCCATTTTTCTTACCTTAGAAAATTTATTTATAATAACTAAGATCTACCTAAATAATTTTTAATGCTATAAATTTAATTCCATTTCTATTTTATAATAGCTTATAATAGCTTATAATATAGAATATAATATCGAAAAAACCCAGTTTTAATCGGGATTGATTTTTAAATTATTATTACTATGTTTCTTTGTATGGGAATTAAAATTGAAATTGATTATCCTATTTATACCGTGATTATTGATAATCCCAAGGTCAAAAACGCAATTGGTAAGGAATCCGCAGAAGCACTTGCCAATGCCTTTCGACAATTTGAAAATGATCATAAAGCATTAGTAGCAGTATTATGGGGCTCGGGAGGCACTTTTTGTGCGGGAGCAAATCTAAAAGCCATTGCAAAGGGGAAAGGTAATAGAATAGAGAAGGAAGGAGATGGTCCAATGGGCCCCACCCGAATGCTTCTTTCAAAACCGGTGATAGCTGCCGTCGCGGGATATGCCGTCGCGGGAGGATTAGAGCTTGCACTATGGTGTGATTTGCGTGTTGTAGAAAAGGATGCTATTTTTGGCGTATTCTGTAGGCGTTTTGGTGTACCTCTTATTGATGGTGGGACTATCCGACTTCCAAGATTAATTGGGTTGAGTAGAGCTATGGATATGATCCTCACAGGTTGTCCTGTATCTGCCCAAGAAGCATATGAATGGGGATTGGCTAATAGAATTGTAAAAAATGGACATGCTCGAACAGAAGCAGAAGCATTAGCACGAGAAATTGCTCGCTTCCCACAAGTTTGTATGAGAAATGATCGTCTTTCTGTTTATGGACAATTTGGCTTGGAACTATTGGAGGCGCTTAGAAAGGAATTTGAATACGGATTGAAAACCCTTGAAAAAGGAGAATTTCTTGAGGGAAGTACTGAGTTTGTGAAAGGGAAAGGAAAGCATGGTAAATTCTGAGAGTTTGTTATAGATCTTTATAATACTATTTGTTTCTAATTTATTAACTACTCATTTATTTATACTCAATATCAAAATAAATACTCTTTTTCCAAATTAATAATATCAAACATTAAGATTGAAGCCTCCCCACCCTAAAGGGCTGTATAATGCGGAAAATCTCATCCACACCATAAACCATGGAGATGCTCTGCGAAATTCTTCCTCTCCATGAATGGAGGGGACTTCTTTGGCAATTAGTTAAAAATCAAGAAATCTCTATTTACAGTTACCTAAAATCTGGACATCCTTGGACGTCCTCTTTAATGACCTGTAACTGAAGGTCTTGACCGCTCCATG
>SHMU01000196.1 GCA_008080765.1 Promethearchaeota archaeon
GCCCTAAGATATGCCCGCCAGCTAATGCTTAGTGGACTCGTGGGAACCCCCGTCCTTTAGGGCGGGGAGGCTTCAATCGTTACTACTCTTATAACAACTTATCTTATAGTAAACCTTTTTTAAAGAGTTATTCCTTTATAGAATTATAAAAAAAATAAACATTTATAAAGAAGAAATCAGAAGTGGAAAGAAATGTCTGAAGAAGAGAAACAATCTGTACAGTATTTCCTCCAATGGATAGAGAACGGCGGGCTACAGCAATGGATTGAGTACTTTCTCAATCAAGGCGATGAGCAAAAGCTAAGAGAGATAAAAGAGATTTACGATAAAATTAAAGCTATTTTTGGATTTTAACCCTATTTCTTTTTTCAAATAAAACAAAAGATAAGGGAAACTACTCTAGATTATATCTCTATTTCTAATTTTATTATCCCTTCTTATTTGATTATAGAAAGAGGAGATACTTCTTGAAATTAAATACTTATTATATAAAAAATCGTCAAAACTAATTTAACTCATTAGAGAACTCTGTAAGAAAAAAGAATGAAAAATAAATCATAATTATTTTGTAAAGTTAATTATTGCTTTTAAAAAGACCTCAGGGTTTTCCATGAAAGGAAGATGTCCGGTATTGGGAATGTCTACCAATTCTGAATTAGGAATTAACTTATGGAGGTTAAGTGTGGCTTTTCTAAGGGTTGATTGATCATGCTCCGAAGAGATCACCAATGTGGGGGTTTGTATCTTATGTAATTCGGGTTCAAGATTCCTCTTAAGGCAATATTTAATAGCACTCAATCCTGCTTGTCTTGAAGTCTTATTGGAATATTGAACAAATTCATCAATAACTTCTTGTGCGGGGGGGTTCATAAAGAATCTGGGGAACATTTTGTACATCATCTTTTCTGGACTCTTTTTATACATGCGTACAGTTAAGTTCCACACGATTTTTGAAATCAGAGTTCGTGATAAGTAGACAGAGGTATTAGAAGGAATTACATGAGTAAGGGTTTCCGGAAACCTTAAGGCATAATCAAGAACGATATACCCGCCCATCGATTGTCCAAGTAAGACATAGCCTTTATTCCATCCCAGAGATTTACTCAACTCAAGAATGTCTTTACTAAAGATCTCATGAGTATATTCCATATCAGGTTTTGAAGAATCTCCATGCCCTCTTAGATCGGGTGCCACCACATCATATCCATTTTTTTCCAGTTTCGGCGCAAACGAGTCCCATAATTCCTTAAAACCGGTCCAACCATGTACAAGAATAATAGGAATATCGTTTCCTTCACCCCATCGCGCACATGCTAATTGAATATCATTTATTTCCGCAGTAAATTCTTTTTTTACCATTTTATATTAAGTAAATCTTAATTATTTTAATTAGCACTAAATCTTGAAAAATAAAAAGGTTTATTCTTTTGTTTAATGGGATGTCTTATGGAGCTACAGCAACATCAGAAGTGAACGAACTGAGAAGTGAAAAAGAAATAAGTCTTCATTTCCAGAAAACTTTACTAAGAGAAAATCATTTATGATCGTAGGAAAGAATAGAAGATTCTAATATATTCATGAAAATTGTGTCAAGAGATTTTTTTAGTGTAGTCAACAGAGATCAGACCGAGAAAGAAGAAATACGTTATCATTTAAATTTTTTTTATCTAACTTCTTTAAAAAAAAGCAAAAGAGGATCCTTTTCCTTTGTTTCGGTGCCGTTTTTCAAGGGGTTCATCATTTTAGGGCTTGATTTTAAGAATCGGATGAGGGTATTAAAATTTGATAAAATTTTAAAAACTGGAGAGTTAAAACCAATAGATCCTGATTTGTTTGAGGACTTTCTTCTCTCTCCGTTAAATAAATATATTGCATTTTCAAATCAAGCCTCCAAAATCGATAAAAGGCCATTTTTAGAGATGCTTAAGAGTTTACAATTTGATTTTGATAAAATCATTACACTAACATTCTGTGAGTCTTGTCTTGCAGAAACACGATTTAAGATATTGGACACTGGATATCAAATTAAATCATTCAATAATCAGATTATCTGTCCAAACTGTGCAGAAAAAATTGTTTTTAGACGGGGGGAATCAATGGGATTACTTTCCTCTCAAACAATATCTGGCAGACTAAAAGGATTTTTCCGACATCTTATTTTAAAATTTAAAGATATAGAAAAGGTTTTAAAATCCTTTAAACCAGATTTTAATCCAATTAAAGATGAAGAAGCTCGAGAAATTACACTTTATGATATAGAAAAAACTACTCCTATAAACAAAAAATACTTAAACTATTCGGTAACAGAACTTGATATTCCAAACTCCTTTAAGACACTCTTAAAGAATCAGAACATCACGACACTTTTACCTATTCAAGCAATATCCGTTGATCAAGGACTTTTATCGAAAAATAACAATCAATTGGTGATGGCACCCACCTCCGGTGGAAAGACATTGATTGGAGAATTAGCGGGAGTCTCCAAACTTCTACAAGAACCACAAAAGCAGATGCTATATCTGGTGCCTATTGTTGCTCTGGCAAACATTCGATATAACGAATTTGAAAAAAAATATGCACAATTAGGGTTAAAAGTTGTGAGAAGGGTGGGAGAATCACTCTTAGATGAAAACTATGATCGAGAGATGAGAGAGTTAAAAGATGCCCAGATTATTATTGCAACCTACGAGGCAATAGATTTTATCTTAAGAAGCGGTAATAAAGAAAAATTAGGGATAATTGGAACCATAATCATTGATGAGATTCAAACACTTATCGATCCAGAACGCGGCTTTTTATTGGATGGATTAATTTCTCGGTTAAAAACAATTCATCCAACTGCTCAATATCTCTATCTCAGTGCAACTGTTGGAGCACCTAAAACATTAGCGACTAAGCTGGATAGCATCTTAATTCAATATAAGAATCGTCCTGTTCCTATTGAGCGCCATTTACTTTTATGTCAAAATGAGCGGATAAAAATAAATTTAATAAAAAAATTGATCCGTGCTGCTTTTTCTGAAGTTTCGGAATTCGGATATAGGGGACAAACCATCGTGTTTACAAATGCCAGAAAAAAATGCGAGGCAATCGCTGGTACTCTACGGAAGGTGGGCATTTTAGTAAAAGCATATCATTCCGGACTTACTAATGAGGAACGAAAGGAAATAGAATATGAATTTCAAACACAGAAAATTGCAGGGGTAGTAGCAACAGCAGCTTTAGCAGCGGGAGTGGATTTACCTGCAAGTCAAGTAATTTTTGAATCCCTTGCGATGGGAATTAAATGGTTAAGTGTGGCAGACTTTGAGCAGATGCTGGGAAGAGCCGGAAGATTAAAGAAACATAGCCTCGGAAGGGCTTACTTATTGGTCCAACCAGAGAAAGTATACTCTCCCGCAATGAAAAAAACTGAAGAAGAAATTTCAATTCGTTTGTTGAATGGAAAAATAAAAGATTTCGAGCAAGAACCTAATGAAGATAGGATTCTTACAGAAATATTAGCGTTTATATCAATCTATGAAGAGGGGAGCTTAAGAAAGGATCTAAACCACTTCTATGATAATTTAATAAATGGCTATTACGAACTACATTCTTTAACCCACAAACTACTTGGTAAAGGATTAATATCGCAAGAAGAGAATGGTCGATTAAAAATCACTGAACTAGGAAGAGCCGTTGCAAAATCATTTTTAACTATTGAACAAAGTTTCGAAGTTATCGATTTAATTAAATCCAAGCACAAAAGTATACAAGAAATTGTATTGAATTTACGACCGCTCAAAAATGTCTATTTATCTAAGTCCGTTGTTGCAGATCTTGCAAAAAATGTCAATATGAAATATTTCTCTAATAATTTCTTTAGCTCATCGGTGGTTTCGCTCATGGATGCGGAGTATGTCAAAAAACGCAAGAAATTTTCACAAAATTTCATCGATCTCGTTTTGAAATGGATACGCGATATATTTAATTGCAAATGTAAAGATAACCCATATTGTGAATGTGGGAGATTGAATTTAGAAAAGATTATTTTAGAATTAAGAACAGAGGATGGCTTTTCCATTGAACAGATTCACGAATATCTCGAAGAATATTATAAGATCTTAGTTTTTAAAGGAGATTTAATTGATTATCTTGAAAATCTAATTTATTCCTTTGAAAGTATCAAAAGTATTGTTGAAGGAATAAAGGATTTGAGCGCTTCCTATAAGGTAGAACTACAAACAATACCTTCCTTAATAGCAGATATTAGAAAGACTTAGAGAAGAGAATTGCAGATTAATAAGTATGGATCTCTAATGCATCTCCGTCTTTTAGTTCATAATCAAGCCCCACTCTTTTTCTTTTTTGTTTTGCTCCCTCCCGAATAATGGTTGCGAATTCAAAATTGTCTACAAAACTTCTGTGGATTTTGAGCGCAGCATCTTTTACTTTTGAGCCCTCGGTAAGGAGTAAAGGCTTATCGGAGATTCCATCTGCGTCCATAGTATAGATTTTAATTTTATGCAAAAAGTCTAAGATCTTTTCTCCAAAATCTTCGGGAAACACAGACTTCTTCACACTACTTCCGATAATAATAGGAAATTTATCAGAATACTTTTCCTTTAGTAATTCAAATTTCTCTTCTGTCTGGGGTAAGTCACCTTTAGTTGCAATAATTATTGCTTTTTTATACACTAAGGAGGGATTTAATGTTTCATATACGTCAATAAGCGTGATATCTCCATATACTTTTACAATCGCATTTTGGATTCCGTAATCTGCGACGATTTCTTTAATTTCGTCGGACAATTCGATGTGGTTTTTCGATTCTTTTGTTAAAAAAAATACCTGAATATTATTGGAGCCCGTTTTCTCAATATCAATAGCAGGGGGAGACTTGTTTATTTTAATATCAGCATTATTTAATTCATTTAAAATAAGAGTAATTTGTTGGTCAACATTTCTTGAAAGATCCACACATATACAAATTAAATCGCATGCCCGCACTTGCGCTAAAATTTCTTTTCCATTTGCCTTTCCCCGTGATGCTCCTTCCATTAATGAAGGCATATCTACCACTTGAAATCGAATACCCTTATACTCATAGATTCCAATTTCAGGAAGAGCGTTAAATCTTCCAATCGTTTCTTCTGCAGCTCCCGTTAAATAATTCAACAAGGATGTTTTACCCACACCAGGAATATTATAATCGCTGAGTAGAATCATTTGAATACCTTCTTTTTTAATGGAAAAAGGGCTTACAACCTTCGCCGTGGACTTTTTCTTTCTTTCATCAAGCTGTTTTCGAAGCTTTGCTAACTTAGTTTTATTTAATGCGACAATATTTTCCGTGGCTTTGTGTTTAGGAACGAGAGAAACGAATCTTTCCAAGCGTTCAATCTTCTCTTCTAAGGAACTTGCCTCTAAATACTTTTCATAAGCTGCTCTGGCTTCTGGACCGATATTAGAAGACATAATTTATTGCCTATTGTTTTCTTAGCTTAGTTGATTGATGAGGGTAGAATAATCCACAAAATTACTATAATTTCTATAGATCGATCTTATAGTAAAATAGATATGAGCTAAAAATATTTTTTATGGTTTCTAATTAAAAGGTTCTAATAGATTATCATAAAATTCCGATGAATTAGATAATCAATCCCCTTTTTTTCATAAATATCATAGAATAATTAATTAGAGAAACTTTATTAATTTAATACAATATACTCCCAAAACTACTTGTTAAAGAGTTTTGCAAACTTTTTCCTTTAAATATATTGGTTGATCAATAATTGTGAGAATTTTTTATGTGGAGTATAAAGATTTTTCCTTTAAATAACCATATTAAATATTCTTCTTAGTAAATTGCTACAAACTACCTTTAATCAAAAAAGTAGCAAAAAAGTGTAATTATAATAAAAAAAATGAAAATTGTAAAAAGAAAATAAAAAACCATGATTGAGTCTCAAAAGTTATCTCAAAATACAAAATCTCGAGCAAAGAAGAAGATAGATAAGAACAATGAAGAATATGATGTGAATGGAAGAGTTTCTGGGCAGATTCTCGACCCCCGAACATCACAAATAGAATATATGCTTTATGAATTTTTCAAGGGTGCCGGAGACAAAAAAGATTATAAAGAACAAGTCGAAAATACTCTCTATGAATTTTTCACAGGCTTTCCCATTTCTGATATTTAAGTTTTAAAGATCTGGCTTTCACAAGTATTTTTCGTTCTGCAATTCAAGTTTGATAGTTGAGATACCAAAATGTTAATGTAATACATCTAATTCCGCCGGAAAATACAAATCCAACAATTTAGGATACCATGTATCAAAAATTGTGAAATGTCTATTAGTTATTTTCCTTTTCTATTTCTTTTTTTCAAGCATCAAATATTAAAATTTTAACATTTAGAGAAATTTTCCAAAGAAATGTATAGGTTTGAAATTTAGGAAAAAAAATTAAAAAATTGACCGGAATCTATCCTCGGTCTTTAACTTTAAATCTCCCAAGACTTCATCTACGCGGCTTGAAAATTTCTTATTGAAATATCTTTTCTTTTTGGTGAAGATATCATTCAAAGGAAAACGATTTAAGAAGTGGCTGCTAATTTTTTGCAATTGCTTTTTGACAATTTCGGTGTCCGTTTCTTTTTCAATGATTGCATAAAAGATAAGCGATTGAGAATTTTTCTTTTCCTCGGGAAGAGGAAGGCTCACAATTTCTGTATAGCAGACCATTTTAAAGGATGCAAGTGAAACGACATTAATGTCATCATTAAAGATCTCAGAGGTAAAACTTTCAAGTGCAGTAAGAAAGCCTGCTCTCAGATCTGAGTCTAAAGGATTGGTGGTATCAGTATAAAACTTTATTTCGAATATCGATCTGCCTCCTAGGTTTACGCCTGCTTCTAAAATCGCTATTTCACTCACCTCTATTTTTCATGAAAAATAATAGTAATAATTTCCAACAAGAATGTTTGGTTAATAGTATGGTAAATTAATTACACTCTTACTTATTAATATTTATTTATTACTTTAAATTCTTTATGAATTGCGAATGCTTAACAATTACATAGAATTCATATAATATATAGTCTTTTGCATAAATAATTTACCATGTAATCACCCCGTACTTTTCTACATTACAAATACTTTTTACCTTTTCT
>SHMU01000197.1 GCA_008080765.1 Promethearchaeota archaeon
CACAGACCTGTGCGAAATGCGGGAAAAGAGTAAAGCGTTCATTGTCCGAGCGTACTATTACTTGCGAATGCGGTCATAAGATGGATAGGGACTTAAATTCCGCCGTGAATATCATGGTAACGTTCTTGACATCCGATGACTTATCGCATCAACCCTCCTTGAAGGAGGAATCCTTTCTACGCACGTGGAAAGGGTTTACCGCGATAAACAGCCCTAAGATATGCCCGCCAGCTAATGCTTAGTGGACTCGTGGGAATCCCCGTCCTTTAGGGCGGGGAGGCTTCAATAAGGATCTCCTAAGTATGTTCAAATTAGGAAAACACGACATAAGGAAAGGAAGATTTAATAAGCACATCAATTTTGGGTCGTAATTCATTCAGATCGACAATCTCATTAACTTCTTTAAGTAGTTGTGGAGACCAAGTGCGCGTAAATCTCTTTATAGAATTTTTAAAAAGAGCCGTTTCACCCCGAGAAATCACTACCAGTACCCCTTTTTTCTTAGGAAGAGCAGTCACAAGGATTTTAAATGTATCAGCATCAATATAGCGGATGTTAGCACCCGTTCCGAGTACTTCTTTAAACATATTTGAAACTGCAGTAAAGGCTCCAGCCATTAAGTGTTCTAAATCTTGTTGCCGTGTATCTGAATCGAGTTTTTTCACTTTTCTCACATAACACAAACTTCCCCCTTCATTGAAAATCATAAAACTAAATATCGGGAAGGGTAATAAATACAGATAATCGGGATGAATAATAAAATTGGAAATAATTAATACCAACCCAATTAAAGAGAAGATTAATGCTAAAGAAGTTAAGAATTCATAATAAGTCTCATATAAAAATAAATCACGGATTAAATATAAGAATCCATATATATTTAGCAACAGCAATCCGATCGCTTCTATGAGAATTTCTTTTGATTTGAAGAGTCTAAGTTCTTTTATGACATTATAAAAAGCTAATAGGAAAACTGTACATATAATTACTGATTGTGTAAAATTTGACATTCGGAAAATAGTGTAGATAAAAATATCGTCATTCGACCGCAAATCTTGATAACTTCCCTCAAGAGAGATTCCCTTCAAGTTCATATATAAGGGAAGCATAAATTTTAGGGATAATAAGAAGATAAATAACCCAATTAATACTATTAAGACCGTCAGTCTTGGGCGAGGATGAGAAATAGATTCATAATGAAAGAATAGGAAGAGGATACCTAAGGATAAAAAAGATGAAAAAAGTGGCGTAAAAAAGATATTGTTGATATTCACTCCTACGGATGTATTAGCAATAGTTATGGACAATAAAGAAATCATAAGAAACTTTATATCAGTATGATATCTTCGACTTTTGTGATATATAATAGAAGTTAGGAGTAATAAAGTAAAAGATATTGATAATACTAATACATTTGATATCATATAAGATCTAGACTATTTATCTTTTTTAAATGTATTTATCGGAAATTGTAGTTGAGAGTTCAGAAATTTATTCTCGATTTTGATATAGATCTTTTAAAATGTTAGGTTCTATAGTGTTCTTCTGTTAATTTCCATTTTCTCATTGTCCGTTTAATAATACTTCGTAATTTCTTCGATTACTAAATTGATTAATTGGTGCCAGTCTTTTATTGCGTAAAAAATAATATGAGTAAGTAGGTCTTTAAATCTCTTTTTAGGGATGGAATCAGAGCCTATAAAAAATCCCACAAGTTTGTGCCCTTTTTGGGATAAGCTGAGCAAAGTTTTTTTGGAACTACTCCAATTATATATCCCAAAATCGGTAATAACAAACACTAGCACATTTTTATCGGCTCGATTGCATTGTGTGGTGATTGCTTTAATGGGTAATTCAGTACCCCCACCTTGATAGCGTAGCAGTGTTTTTTCTGCCTTCCGATAATCATAGGTCCATGGGCAAATATCTGCTCTATCAGAAAAATTAATCACGCTAAATTTCACGCCCTTTTTAGCAGCATAATGCAATGACGCAAAAGCAGCTATAAGTGCAGTGTGGTAGGGTCCACGGGCATCTTCTGAAGCAGCTAAGTAATTCCAGCTCATGGATCCGCTGGAATCAAGCACAATAAGGAGGTCGGGAATATCTTGTTCTTCCAGATGTCCTTCACCAAGCTCATATTTCCATTTTCTTGTGGTAATATTAGGAATAATAATCGGACTATTCAGGAGAGTGAGGGATACATCTAACTCCTCTATTGGATCCCCAATTCTCCAGACCTCGGGATATACGGGTACTTCACCACCTGGTTTTTTCTCATAAATCTTAATCTCAATTAAATTTTTTGCCTTCCCACGATACCAAATACTAAGCGGATCTCCATCGACTAAAATCCCTGCTTGTTGAGCAGGAGCACCAAATTCTGAGTAGTTGGTATCTTTTGCAAACTCTTCGGATTTTTGTTGTAATTCCTCCTTGTTATCTTTTTGCAACTTATCGGAATTCCTATTTTCTAAGGGATTGTCCATTAATTCTAATACATCATCTGGGACTTTAATATATTGTTCACCTTTTCCGGGAGCTTTGCGTTTAGAATAACCCTCTCCACATTTAACACCCGCACCGATAAAAGTAAAAGTATTTTTGAGAATATTTAGTAAATAATAGGCAATTTTTTGAACCTTTTGTTCCCATATCTCCTCATTATAAAAATCTTGCAGAATAGTAGTGGAAATTTGTTTGACTAATCGATCGTCTACTTCAGAAGGTTTTTCATCAAAAATTTCAATATTTAACACTTGTTCATAAAGAGAAAAAAGCAACTGCGAGAAACTCGACAATTGTCCCTTATTTATAAGATTTTTATAAGTTTCTCTCAATTCCCACGAGATTAGATCGGGATTCTTTAGATAAGAAATTCTATCTATGACGAGATCAGCAAAAATATTAACTACAATGGGTGCATAATTTTGATTGACATAGTTCATAGCAGCTTTTAAGAGTTTAGCATTGATATAGCCATCATAGGGGATGATCTGATAATGAGAAATCTCATGGGAGGTGATTGCTTGATAATACTTAATAAAGTCCTCTTCATTTGAAAAGAGAGGGGTATTTACTAAATTCATCGTGATCTGCCATTGATTTCTGGGATCAATATAAAAACCTTCTTGATGGGTGTAATCAAATATAAAGCGAGGTGTGTCCAAGGGAGGATAATAAAATTCCTCCAAGCTTTTGTTCCATGCTATTTTAGCATATTCGATTAACTTCGATTCCTGTTTTTTTATATAATCATTCTTGGGTTTGGGCGTCTTTTTATCCCCTCTTTAGATATAAGTGTATACTTTTTTTATTAATTTTTTACTTACCTATTGGTATAATCATTTTGGTTAATCGTTATATAATCGTTTTGGCTAATCGTTATATAATCGTTTTGGCTAATCGTTATATAATTCTCTTCTACTATTAAATTTAATTTATTTGAATTACATAAACGTAAAAGCAAAAATTTTGAAATGTTTTGCTATTTATCTTTTTTAAGATATTCAGAATTGTCTAAAATTTCTTTTAATCTTAAGGCATCTGCGCCTCCTGAGATCTGAATATTTACAAAACTATCATCCTTGGTTCCAGTGACATTTATTTCTATTAGTAAATCTTCCATTCGAACTTGTTTTGTTTGTCTCTGGCTAAAAGCTTGCTTTAATGGCTCGTCCAAGCCCGGAAATTCGGAAGCAATATCTGCCCATACTTCTTTCCAGTAATAATAGTTAAATACATAGTCGGTTACCGTCTGCCGATAAAGCTCTCGATTACACCAATTTATTAAATCGGCACGATTTGGAAACTCCAAATCTACAAGTAATTGATTGCGGATATCAGCCAATTGAGAGATCTGCCCTTTTTTTGAAGCCTCTAATATCTTTTGTGCTAATTCTTTATATTGTTTGCTTTTTATTTTTTGTACAAACGGATATAAGTCAAATTTCACAATCAAATCATTTTTTTTAAAATTTTTTAATTCGGTCATTTCTTCTTTTTTTTGAAGCCCATTACGATAGTGCTGGACGATTTCATAACAGTTTTGGCGTTTAATAAACCTGGTTTTAATTAACGAGAGGATTTCTTTTGAAAATTCATATGCATCTCCCCAATAGGGTGCTTTTTCCACTTCCCGGGGGGTATATTCAATTCTGTGAGCAATTACATAAGGGGCAATGGTATTTACAATATTAATATCGATTTTATTAAGGCCTAATAACCATGCTAGTGCTTTAGAATAGCGAAGCAAATCCTTAGCCACCCTCACACTTAAAATAGAATCGATTTTATTACATACATTTTGAGTGGTATTAAAATGGCAGCCCGAACATAGACCGGTACTCGGCTTTAGTTCTTCCGCATTTCCTTTATCAATACGGTTGCAAAGAGTGAATTCTCTGATAATTGCATGAATATAATTATTTGCTTCCTGGTCTATTTTAATTCTATTAACTAAATACCAAATTTCCATCAATTCTTCAATGACCAAAATCCCCGGCACTTGAATGAGCTCATCATAACCCGAATACTTTTCATCCTTTCCTGCTAAAATGAGTTGTAAATCTTGTGAAGATGGCATCGAAATAGGAATTGATATCCCAAAACGGTCAAGAAACGGTTTTGAAAGCTCGAAGGTTCCAACATCTTGAGGATTTATAGTAGCAAATAGTGAAAACTTATTGATGGTCAGAATAGAATCATAAAATTTCACGGTCCCTTCCGCAAGAAGAGATAATAGAATATCTTGCGCATAAGGCGTTAATCGATTGACCTCATCAATGATTTTCCAAAAACTTTTCGTAAAGTTTTTCCATACCACGACTTCCTTGCCCTCTTTCATTAATTTCCCTAATTTTAAAGTTCCTACAATCTTTTCTTCGGTTAATTGAGGGTGTCCACGTACAATAGTTTTTTCAATGTTATCTAATGATTTTGAAGTGAACATACGTCCCAATAACTTAATCAAAGTGGTCTTTCCTCCACCATGCCCACCCTTTAGTAAAATGGCAGAGTTTGGGACAACTGCATTTAAAATACATAAGGTTATTATTTCCGGTAAGCTCCTCTTCTGGAGCTTTTCGTTCTCATCTAAAAATTGAATTTCCAAACTTTTTGAATGTACAAAAAGTTGATTCGCTTGGATAAGATTAATTATCTTCCAGACCTTATTTCGTAATTCTGTTTCTTCTGATGTTTTTTCGCTCATATTATTTCTAAGAATTACTTTATTACACTTATTTAAAATTAACCTTAAAAATTTATTCTATTTCAATAACTTGATAAGCAATAATTATAAATAAAAAAGAGTAAAAAAGAATTCAATCTATCGAAGATTTTTCGTTTTTTTCTTAATTAAAAGATGCAAATTCCGTATAAATCCTTTAATATCATAAGGATCAATTTCTAAGCCCAGTTTTGTAGTGAGGAGAGGAGGAATATGCTGTTCATGTTCAAAAATGGGGATTATTTTTTTCTTCATTTTGTATGCAGCCATCCACTCCGCTCTAACTGCATCAGAATGAGTAGCATTTTCCGAACAAAATACCAACACGATATCTGCTAAACCGAGATTATCATTCATATATACATAAATATCATCATCCATACTTTCTTCCCAAAAAAGGACATTCTCAACGTCGGGATATGCATTTTGTAATAGTTTTCCGATTCGGGGAATATCATATTTATCAGAATCAGCAGTTGCATAACTAATAAATATAGTTAGTTTTTTTGAAAGATCTTCTGAAATATCTATCGCGGTGTGAGTTCCAGATAATCCCCGTTTGAGATCAATACATTCTCCTAAAAAATCCCACACTTTCACACGACCTGAATAATCTGCAGCTAACACTAGATGGGTCTCAGGGATGAATTTAACACATTGAATATAACTATCGTGATGAAAAGGGCCATATACAAAATCATTATTGATATCCCATACAATCAAAGATTTGTCTCCCGAACCTGATGCGATATATCTCCTATCATTAGAAATAGAAACAGAATTAATTACCCCTTGATGAGATCCCTCAAGACATTTAACCATTTCTCCTGAAGTAAGATCCCAAATTTTTACCGTTTTGTCTAAGGACCCCGTTATAATATATTCATCCTTGGGACAAATAATTACGGTACTGACTGCATATTTATGTCCTTCAATACTAAGGAAAGGTTCTTTTTCCCCCCAATTTAATAGATGTATGGTTCTTCCACTAGATAATACTAGTTTTTTCCCTTCAGATGATATTGCAACCTTTGAGAACCCTAAATTCTCATCGGTATAGGTTTTAATAACTTGCTTTGAATTCCAATTCCAGATTTTTGCTGTTTTATCTTCAGAAACACTAATAATATATTTATCATTAGGGGTAATCAAAACATCTAAAATTGGGCCTTCGTGATTGGTAAAATTACGCATAAGATTTCCCGTCTCCAGTTTCCATAACTTTACTGTCTTATCCTCGGAGCCACTTACAATTCTCCCCCCATCAGATGAGATGTGTAGTGAAGTAATTTCATTTTCATGCCCCTCGATTGCTTGAAATTCCTCTCCGGTTTCTAAATGCCATACTTTGAGCTTTTTGTCTAATGAGCCCGTAATGATATACTCCTTATTGGGAGTGATTGAAAGAGAATATATTGGCTTATTATGGGGCTGGTATTCTTTTATTAATCCTTTTTGGGTAAGCATTTTATCTTCTGAAATGCAATAATTTTCTTTTGACATTTTTTTCCGTTTTTAACTAATTGCGAAAGAAGTCCCCTCCATTCATGGAGGGGATGAATTTCGCAGAGCATCTCCATGGTTTATGCTGTGGGTGAGATCTTCCGCATTATACATCACTAAATTAACGGACCCCCTCCTTTTAAATACCTCGCATACTATACACTAGTATAGAAAGAGACCCTCGCAAGGAGAAGAGAACGTGCAATTAACCCAAAAAATTCGGATTTATCCCACAGTAGATCAATTAGAACTCCTGTGGGATTTATCGGAGAAATGCCGCTTGATTTATAACTTTGCACTTTCGGATCGCCTCA
>SHMU01000198.1 GCA_008080765.1 Promethearchaeota archaeon
CACAGACCTGTGCGAAATGCGGGAAAAGAGTAAAGCGTTCATTGTCCGAGCGTACTATTACTTGCGAATGCGGTCATAAGATGGATAGGGACTTAAATTCCGCCGTGAATATCATGGTAACGTTCTTGACATCCGATGACTTATCGCATCAACCCTCCTTGAAGGAGGAATCCTTTCTACGCACGTGGAAGGGGTTTACCGCGACAAACAGCCCTAAGATATGCCCGTCAGCTAATGCTTAGTGGACTCGCGGGAATCCCCGTCCTTTAGGGCGGGGAGGCTTCAATTCCAGTAAAAGAAGGCACCTCATCTATCAAAAAAAAAATAAAGAAAGCAGAGCAAAAGTAAGGCAAAAAGCATTGATCTATGATTGAATTGCCGTATTTATATTAGAAATATTCGATAAAACCCTACTCAACCTGAAATATTGATACAATAACCTCCATTAAAAGCAATTAAATTATTACTTTCAAAATCTAAATTATCTCTCAAGATTTTTCTTTTAAGGATATGAATCATAGAGGTCTTTAATTATTTCGTCTAATTCTTTTTGAGTTCTCTTTTGATAAGCAAGTTCACCACACCTATCTTCTAAGTCAAACCAGCGTTCGATAAATTTATTATTCATAATTGTCAGAGAGGATTTAATTAGATACATAAATGATTCCATTCGTTTACTAAATGTTCTTAGAAATTTCTTAGTTTCTACCTCTAATTTCTCAGCAGGAAAGATTTTTGTGGGGAAATTAAGATTTTTCAATTCTTCCAATCCAAACTTATCGGCTGTCAATAAAATATTTTTTGCATGAGTTAATCCGAAAGCTAATAATGATAAAATAGTAGCTCCTGTCTGAGGATAGATCCCTATCGCAATTTCGGGCATCCTAAAAAACATATCAGAAATAGGTTTATCTGCAAAAATCCGTAAGTCACTCGCCATTATCAATTCCATTCCAAATCCAATTGCCGTACCTTGCACTTGAACGATTATCGGTTTTTTCATTAATAACATTGTTTCTGTCACTTTCCTTCCATATTCTCTCATCTTCTTTAAATAGTTTGTATCATCAGCAGAGGCCGCCTTAATATCTATTCCAGAGCTGAAAACGCGCTCTCCTGTACTTTTCAATAAAATACATTTTGCCCGTTCATCCTTATGAGCCTTAATAAGATGATTATGCAATCCTTTCATTAGGTCCCAATTGAACGCATGCCGCATTTCTTCTCGATTAAGAGTAATTGTGGCAATATTACTTCTTACATTGTATAATATTAAATCCTTTTCATTACTCATCGTATTCTTATCACGTCAAGTATTGAATATTGATTATAATATCTTAAAATAGTAATTTATTACAAATAAAAATAGAACATAATACGTGTTGAGAAAAATAAAATATAAAAAAGTCCAAAAAAGAAATTTAAGGATAATTTTTATAAATTTCCTTTATGAATTCATCTAGTTCCTTAACATTCACTCCTTTAGTGTATGCCATTTTTCCACATTCATCCTCTAAATCCATACAAGCTTCAATATAGTTTTTATTCATGATATTTAGCATCGCTTTGGGAAGAAATAAAAAGGGATTTTGATATTTTGCAATTTGCTTTGCAAAAGATACTGTTGCTTCCTCGAGTTCTTCAAGAGCAAAAATCCTATCAGGAAAATTGATATTCTTTAACTCTTCTAATCCCACTCTATCTGCTGTGTAGAGAAGGTGTTTAGCATAGCTTAATCCAAAGGCGAGTAATGGTAACAATGTTGCACCAGTCTGTGGAAATGCCGAAATTGCGAGTTCTGGTAAGTGAATATATAACTCCTCCTTTGGACGATCAGCAAATACTCTCAAATCTGAGGCGAGTATCATTAACACTCCAAAACCAATCGCTCTTCCTTGAATCTGCGAAATTACAATCTTTTTCAAGGTAAGGATCCTATAATTCACCTTTCGCCCCCATTCTGTGATTTTTTTCACGTTTTCGGGAGCCCCTTGAATCTCTTTTAAATCGTATCCCGCAGAAAAAAACCGATCTCCCGTGCTTTTAATTATTATACATTTGATTCTATCGTCATTATCAGCTTGTTCCAACTTTTTATAAAGAGATTGGAGCATACTGATGTTAAATGCATGCGCTTTGTCGGGACGGTTGATTGTGATTGTTGCAATTCTCCCTTCTGATTTATAGTGTATTGTTTCTTCGGTCATAGAACTAAAAAATATTTAATACGATAAATTTTTTCTCAAAATTTTCTAGTAAAGTATCCATTTCATGTTTTTCCAATTTTTATATTAAATCAGAATTTGGCTGACTCTTTTAATTTATAAGGCATGAATGGTTTCTATCATATAAAATTCTATTTTATTAAAAACCTAATAATAATTTTCTTTAATCATCCATTAATTTTCCAATAGCAAATATATCTTTTTAAAATTATGAATATGTCCTTAGATGAGATAAATGAGAAAGAATTAACGCCTATGATGAAGCATTGGTATAGCGTGAAAAAGAGCTACCCAGAACATCTTATCGCATATCGAATGGGAGACTTTTTTGAATTCTTTTATGAGGATGCAATCAGGGTTTCTAAAATCCTAGGAATCACATTAACGAAGCGAAAAATTGGCAATGATGAATATCCTCTAGCAGGTATCCCTCATCATTCTGGAAACTACCTAAAAAACCTTGTGAAACAAGGAGAGACGGTTGTAGTAGTCGAGCAATTGGAAGATCCTGCCGATGTAAAAGGAAGGATTGTGAAACGTGGTGTAGTGAGAATACTCACTCCGGGTACCTTAACGGAATCAGATATGCTTAAATCTACTGAAAATAATTATATTGCCTCTTTGGTTAAGGAAAAAAAGGGTTTTGGTTGCGCCTTTGCTGATATTTCCACGGGGGAGTTTGTGGTAGCCCAATATTATGAAAAACAGAAAGATCCTCGGGAAAGATTATTAAGTTTGTTTGCTCGGTATAACCCTGTGGAATTAATCGTTCCTACAGAGCTAAAACAAGATGAGCAATTATTTATTTATCTGATCGACATAACTCACGCTCTAATTAAAACATATGATGATTATTATTTTGATGTTGATGAAGCCTATAATTTAATTACTCGTCATTTCAATATTTCTAATTTGAAAGGATTCGGTTTAGAGGGCTACGAAATGGCCATTCAAGCTGCAGGTGGTCTACTGGCATTTCTAAAGGAGACTCAACGTGATGTTATTCCCAATATTTTTAAAATCAGTTTATTAAAAGAGGAGGGCATCCTTCATTTAGACTATACCACTCAGAGAAACTTAGAATTGATCACTTCTCTATGGGAAAAAGGAAGGGATGCGACACTTTATTCAGTATTTAATCGAACTGAAACACCAATGGGTGCACGTTTACTTAAAAAAATTATTCTACAACCGCTTACTGACATCGAAGAAATTACCCATCGTCTCAATGTCGTTCAAAAATTTAAAGATGATATCTTTCTAAGATCGGATTTACGTGAGGAATTAGGTGTAGTAGGTGACTTGGAGAGATATGCTAATCGTATTACCTATGTGACTCGCACCAACGCTAGAGATTTGATTAATATTAGGAATTCATTGGATAAAATTCCTAGAATTAGAAAACTTCTCTTAAAAGCAGAGATCCCAGAAATTGAAATATATTTAAAGAAAATTAATGATTTTCAAGAAGTACGAGAACTCATTAACAATTCTATTCAAGACGATCCGCCTCCAACTATAAAAGAAGGAAATATAATTAAAGATGGATATAATACTCAAGTAGATGACCTACGAGATCTCTTAAGAAACGGTAAAAAGTATGTATTGGAATATGAAGAGACGCAAAAAAAACACTTGAATCTCACTTCGGGACTAAAAGTTGGACATAATAATATATTAGGATATTATATCCAAATTACCAAGAACACTTTAAAATCTCTTAAGGATCTTCCCTCAACCTACATAGAACGTCAAACATTAAAGAGTTCCAAGCGATATACTACTGAAAAATTAAAAGAATTAGAAGAAAAAATTGTGTCAGCGGAAGAAAAGATTTATGAGTTAGAATATGAATTGTTCCGGCAGATTAGATCGAAAGTAGAAGAACAAACACAAGAGATTTTGGAAACCGCGAAAAATATTGCGATTATAGATGTATTTGCATGTTTTGCCGAAATTTCAGAACAGCAAAATTATTGTAGACCACAGATTACATCTGATGACAAAATAATAATCAAAGAAGGACGTCATCCCGTAATCGAACGCATGTTCATCACTGAACAGTTCATTCCTAATGATTGTTATATAGATACTGAGAAGGAGCAAATTCTTATAATTACAGGACCGAATATGTCGGGAAAATCCACTTATTTACGTCAAGTTGCCTTAATATGTCTTATTGCTCAAATGGGATGCTTTGTACCTGCAAAATCGGCAAGAATAGGTATAATTGATCAAATATTTACCCGAATAGGAGCTTCAGACGATTTAGCGAGAAAATTATCCACATTTATGATAGAAATGACAGAAACCGCCAAAATATTGAATTATGCTACTTCTAAGAGTTTAGTAATTATTGATGAATTGGGACGCGGGACAAGCACCAGTGATGGACAAAGTATTGCGCTCGCTACCTTAGAAAAGTTACACGAGATTAAAGTTAAAACATTATTCAGTACGCATTATCATCAGCTCACTGAGATCGATTTGCCCCGAGTAAAGAATTATCATCTTGATATTATTGAAAATGAAGATGGCTCGATTAATTTCGTACGCACCATTAAACCGGGAAGTACCGATAAGTCGTATGGAATTCACGTCGCCCGCCTTGCCGGACTTCCTGATGATGTTATCATTAAAGCATTTCAAATTTTAGAGCAGATTGAAAAAGAAGATCCCTTAAAAGCAACTATAAGAAATAATAGTACATATTCAAATGAATCTGGTAAGTTTCATAATAAACTTATTGCCACAAAAGAGAAGCAGTTGGAAAATATAAATGAACAATTACAATTAAAAGAAGAAGAATTAAAAAAATGTATTATTACTTTGGAAGAAAAACAAAAAAAAATTAGTAAAACACAAAATCAAATCCAAAAATTACAAGATACAATTGAACAAGTAAAAGCTCAAAAAAAATCTATAGTTTCTTCTAAATCCCCACCAAAGAAAAAAAAAGGAACTGTTCAAACTACCTTCTTTAAGCCAATTGTTACAACAGAAAAAGTTATTGAGGAAAGTGCTGATAAATTGGTTAAAAAGATAAGGAAACTGGAAATTAATTCACTTACTCCTGTAGAAGCTATGAAAGTGTTAATGGAACTAAAGGAACAAATTGAAGATAAATAATCTCGAGAATATTCGAATGAAGAGCCTGTAATCTCTGTTTGTTCATTATAATCATGAATCATTATTACGGGATAATTAATTCTACAATCATGCTTTCTTAATAATTGTATTTATTCGCGAAATATGCTTTCTGAAATTATGAAATAATGCTCTATTTTCAACCTTCCCATCCATATTAGGATCGAAATTGAGCCAACTATACCATACATGGCCAATAATTTCTTTTAGAAGGATATTTGGCCAGATCTTATTCATTTCCTCAACATTGTCAGTATATCCATACTCTGAAATGAGAACTGGTTTTCCTCTTTTGTGAGCTTTCTTTATTTTACTCCAAATTCTTTTACGAAAATAATCTTTGTTATAGTTTTTTTGAGCTAAATGCTGTATTATCCATGTTCCTATGAAGAAATATCTACTTATAAGATGAAATATTCCTTTCATATAAGAGCTCGTCCCGTCTTGGAAAAACATCTGTGCGACACTTCCCACATCTTTATTATCTCCCCTAGAAATAGACCATTTATACATGAAATAATCGGCTCCAAGAATATCTGCTCCAAAGAAGGTGGGAAAATTAAGATTGGCGGTCGTGGATATGGTGGGTCGATCTGTAAGTTGTTTTACTATATTATTTACCATTGTTAGATATCGGACAGGAGTAAATGCACCATAATAAGATTCATTTGATATACAGTATATTATTATGTTTGGGTATTTCTCAGAACTATATTTATTCATGTATGCTATAATTTCTGCTTTTTTGAGATATTGATTCCATAAGATTGGGATATTCAGAATTATATTTATTCCCTTTTTATCAAATTCAGAAAAAAAATCGCTAGGTATAGTGGAAACATAATTACCATTTTTAACCGTGGATCATACACGTATAGTGTTAATTCCTAATTGTTCCAAATTGGGAAGCAGGTTATTAATAAATACTTTACTTACTACGGGAGGGTTATAGATCCAACGAGGATTTTTTTCGAGTCTTCTTTTATCTGGAAAGATATTAATTCCTTGAATGAAAAAATGTTTCCTATTAATATAAAACCCATTTGTATCCCATGATACCTCCATATATTTATTAGTGATTTATAAAAAATACATCTTTTGATTTTAAATTATTAATACTTTGAATTAAGAGATTATCTCACAAAGAAAAAGAGTGAAAAGTTGTATAAAGAGTAACAAGCTTATTATTATCTTGTTAATTTCTTTCTTTCAAGAACAAAATCTATATTCCTTAACCGTTTTTCCAAAGGACGAATTAAGGTTGCTTTCATATAGGATTTCATTCTTTTTCTTATTGATTTGAAATTTAAAAGAAAGCTTAATAAAAGGCGTTTAACTAATTGCGAAAGAAGTCCCCTCCATTCATGGAGGGGATGAATTTCGCAGAGCATCTCCATGGTTTATGCTGTGGGTGAGACTTTCCGCATTATACAGCACTAAATTAACGGACCCCCTCCTTTTAAATACCTCGCATACTATACACTAGTAGAGAAAGAGACCCTCGCAAGGAGAAGAGAACGTGCAATTAACCCAAAAAATTCGGATTTATCCCACAGAAGATCAATTAGAACTCCTGTGGGATTTATCGGAGAAATGCCGCTTGATTTATAACTTTGCACTTTCGGATCGCCTCA
>SHMU01000199.1 GCA_008080765.1 Promethearchaeota archaeon
GATGAAATTTCCACTGCAAAAGCTTTAAGAAATACCTTCTTAAAAAACTAATGGAAAGTTATTTTTGAACAAACCCTAATGTAATTAGTGGTAATTCAAGATTTTTTTTCAGATCCCAATTTCTGTAATTTAAATTTCAAATATTCTATCTCTTGCTCCGATTCGTGGATTTCGTTATTTAGTGCCGTTAAAATTTCCTTTCCAAAGGGTCTCATTTCTTTATTCAAGATTTCGTGCTTTCCAATATCTTTCAAAATGGAACATTCTATTTTGTCAAAAAGATACGTTAACTGATAATCTTGTTCCGTTTCATATAAGAGCTCGAATCCTGTAGCACCATGTAACACTTTATTTTTGAGATCAACAACTTTTTGTAATTTCTGTTGGTACATTCTAATGCTATTTTTGATAGAAAACATAAATATTTTTAAAGAACCCCTTTTTTAATTATAGAATAACTCCTTAACATATTCATAATCAAATTTATCATTTTTAAGATTAAGTAAAAAAAAATATTTCCTTGGCGAAAACTCATATGAAGATTTCTGTTGATGTTGATGGTGTGCTTTTTGACATAATGGTACCGTTTTGTCAGATCTTCAATAAAAGATATAATGCAAATTGTAAAAAAGAGGATGCAACCCGTTGGGACTTTTTTCAAGATTGGAAAATTCCTGAAACAGAGGCATATACTATTTTTTATGAAATTTATGAAAATCCTCTTGATGTTCCCCTCATCGATCTAAATGCGCTTAATGTTCTTAAACACCTCAACAAAATACATCACGTCGATATTGTATCCGCTCGAACTCAAGCATATAAAGCTCAGCTTAAAGAAGAATTATCCCGACAAGGATTTATTAAGAATATTCACTATGCACAACTTATTTTAGTTGGAAATAGTCCAAAAGATATTAAAAGTTCATTAGAGTATGATATTTATATCGACGACAATCCTCATTTAGCAGAATCCATTAAGAAGATGAAAGGGGCGAAACTTCTCTTATATGACCAACCTTGGAATAGAATGGTAAATCCTGATAAAAAAGTCAAAAGGGTCCATAACTGGACGGAGATAGGAGCATATTTTGATCAATTAAATGAATAAGTTCAGGCGCCGACACTCAAGCAGAGCTATATAGTCCTGCGTACACCGAAGGCTCCTGTTCTAACGCTAGGACTATATAAGCGGCGCGAATTGCGTGGTACCGGGTGTCGTATGCGTAAAGACCGGAAATCCTCTTTATTACACTATCCTTTAAAAATAACCCCAAAATATCCCGATTCTCATCAACTATGGAAGAGCTTAAAAATATATCTTATAATAATTATGAAAATTTCTTCTTTAAACAAAGCAAATTAGAAATTTTAGAAATAATAAATTTTAAAATAATAATCTAGGTAATGAAAATGCTTCTCATATCTAAGAAGTACAAGAAGACGATGATAATAATAACATTGAAATAAAGAGAATTGTGGAGCTAAATAAGTTCAGCTATCTTTTCTGTGGTTCTTTTGCAATCCAGAAAAATTAATCCTAATCTGACATCTTTTGTTGTAGACACTGTGAGTACAGCATTTGGGCCAGCCTCCAGTACTAGAAGGATACCATCGTTGCCTTTGACCATTATCTGCTCCAGGTCGCCCTTCTGCATTTCGTGCGCAGCTCTCTCACCCAAAGAAAGAATGGCAGCAGTCATTGCCGCAATTCTGGTCTCATCAATTCCTTGAGGTAAGGCAGAGGCGATGGGTAATCCCTCTACGCTGACGATGGCTGCCGCCTTAACCTCTGGAATGCTTGCGAGCAGCCCTTTAAGGATTCCGTCCAAGGTTTCTCCCGTTGATTCTTCCATATTTATCTCCAATAAATAATGTTTACAATTTAACTAAAAGATAGAATTATTATATAGTGTTTTTGTATCTATAATATTTTTTGTTATATTTATTTTTTGTTATATTGTTTATTTAATCTTCCATTATTTCTTTTGATTATTAATCTCCAAATAAAAATCTGATGTTTATTAAATAAAAATGAGCTATAGCATTGGACACTAGGGGAATATTTTCTTTTGAAAGGATTTTTTTTGATTGCTACTTTTGAAAGAATATACTTGTTTAGTTAAATAAGAGTGATACTTTCAAACCAAACCATGACTTATTGGGAACTTGTAGCATTTCTGTATAGAATAGCATTTGCTGTGATTTTATATGTTGTTGGGGCATTAATGGGATACATTGGGATAAAGGGTATTAAAGGGAATCGGGGTGCGACAAAAAATATTTATGGAAGTATCTCAACTTTAGTATGCGGATTGGCATGGGGGTTTTTTGCACTTTATAATACAATCTCCGAGATTTTTACCTTTCCATTTGATGGGTTTATTGTAATGTGGATAGGGGGAATATTCATCATCTTTGCATCTTTTGGATTATTAGTCCGTAAGATTTCGCATGGCACAGATTTTAAAAAATCAAATGATTCTAATCATGAATTATCCAAAATAGAAATATTTATTAAAAAGATCCGGAGAAAAGAGACCTATAAAGATGAAATTCCAATAAAAATGGAAATTATTCGCAAGAGTTTTCATTTAACAGGATTAGTCTTTATTATTGGCTATTTTGGTTTTTTTTGCATTCCACCCCTCGCATTAATTGCAAATAGAGCTATTTTTGTATTTATTGATTGGACAGAACCAGTATATAATGTGTTATGGGGGCCAGTAAGTACTTATCCGTATCCAACGGATAGCGTGGATGCAATTAATAAAATTGCCAGTTTAGGATTATTTGGAGCATTCTTTTTTATGATCAATTCGGACCTAATTCGTGTATTGTGGGGGCCCGAATATTCTGTGTTTCATTTTTTAACGAGGTCTACGCTCCGAAAAGAAGAATATGAAGCGGTGGGACCTCAGATATATCTAATTACGGGTGCTATCTTCGGGTACCTTTTGTTTTTAATGGGTGCCATAGATATTTTATCGTATACTGCGGGGCTTAGCTGTAGTTGTTTTTCCGATGCGTTAGCCGCGTTGGTGGGACGAATATGGGGAAATAATGATGTGAAATGTGTAGGTGGCGGAAAGAAAACGGTGGAGGGTTTTATGGCGGGAACTATTAGTGCCTTTTTCTTTTGCTTGATATTTGTGGGACCTATTTATGCCATTGTTGGAACATGCGTTTTTCTTATTATTGATTATTTTTCATTTCATATCTCTGATAATATATTAAATCCTATCTTCATTCCAGTAGCTATACGACTATTTTATTGGATCCTCCAGATACCTATTGGATGGGGGATTTAAAAAGAATATGGAATGGAGAACGGGAAATAGAATGGAGGCTTATACATCAACAGAATTCTCCTATGTTATGATGTGCTTTATTATATTCTACGATTTCAATATATTCTACGATTTTTCATATTTTATTCAAATTATAGCTAACGGATTAAACTCAATTAAGAAAAAGGAGTATCATTGATTTTGAATATGAATACTTTAATCGAAGAGTTAAGGGATTTAAAATTAGCAATATTTGATTTAGATGGCGTCGTGTATCGAGGGAAAGCTCTTATTTCTGATGTTGATAAGGTCATCAAAACCCTGAAAGAGATATCAGTGCAAGTTGTCTATAATTCTAACAATTCTACGGCCACCAGAAAAATGTATGTAGAAAGGTTGAACAAGATGAATATTGCCAGCGAGGAAAATGATTTTTATACGAGTGCCTCAATTACTAGCTCTGAAATCACGAAATTAAAACAAGATTCAAATATTTTTATAATAGGGGAAATTGGTCTTCAGAAAGAATTGGAAGCGAAGGGACATCATATAATTACAGATGAACAGAGGTATGAGGAGGTTGATTTTGTAATTGTTGGCCTTGACAGACATTTTACCTATGAAAAATTAGCAATTGCACAGCGATGCATCCTAGAGGGACATGCTCAATTTTATGCTACTAATGCAGATAGTACATTACCGGCAGCGACCCGGATATTACCTGGAGCAGGAGTGATGGTCAATGCACTAAGAACATGTACCTCTCAAGAACCCATAAAGATCTTTGGAAAACCAAGTCCTTTTGGAATTAATCTCATCTTGGAAGAAAGAAATATTAATCCGGAATATGCAGGCATTTTTGGTGATCGGTTAAACACAGATATTCTTGCAGGAAACAGGGCGGGCATTAAAACAATAGCAGTTTTGACAGGTATAACCTCTGAGGAAGAGATCACACGCGTGAAGGAAAGAACAGCTAGATCTCCAGATCAAGCCTCTCTCATACCCAATTTGGTTTTTAGTAGTTTGAAAGATATTTTTTATTAAGATATCATTGCCACATAGATATATTAAGGCATTAATAAGGATTTAGATATACTTTTTTTCCCTCGAAATCAAGGTACACCCATTTATTTAAGGATAGGCAATTCCGTATCGTTTTCTTCGATAGAGATAAGAAATTTTCTTTTTCTTATTAATATTCTAATAATTCATTTCTGAAACATATTACTTCATTATTATATATCTCAAATTTTGGAAGATATTGATAAATGGAGTGTCATTGTGAGCGTTTGTTGTCTATCTATAAGGTTAAGAGAATATTATTATCTAACTTTTTGGAGATTATTTGAAATCTTATTTTTACGTCATTTAACAAACATCTTTAGCATTCGCTAATTTTTGAATGAGTTCATAAAGTAACAAATGTAAAAATATTAATTATTGTAATATAATGAGAGGAAAATAAGAAATGTAAGCTTTTATATCTAAATGATCTTGATTTGTTTCTATTAACTTCGAAAAAGAAAGAGTTAATTTTTTTCCTCAAGTATAAAAACATAAATCCACTTCAGGTCCACGGAGACAAAGATAGAGAGTAAGTAGGAACTATATCTCACCCGTTTTCTCTAAGGATGAGGTCGAACAGACTATCCCCATCTGTTCACTTTTATAGTTAGAGTTTAATATTTCTAACAAAACTATTAACTCCTAAATATGAGGTTTTCACATTAAATCAATATCATAACATTAAAGGACAATGTCCGAAAGCTGTTGTAATAATACATAGGAAGCTAAATTAAGCTATTGGGTTAGATATTGACTAGGAGGTTGAATTCTGAATGCTTAAAGCATTCCAGCCCGTCGCAGCAATTCTTTTGAAAGCGTCTCAAATACTTTCTCTACATTTTCGCCTGTTTTTGAAGAACACTCCATGTATTTGTATAGATTCTGGCTTTTTAAAACGCCTAATGCCTCACTCTTTTGTACGGATCGTTTCTCGTCCAAATCCATTTTTCCACCCACCATAAGAATAGGAAGGGTTTGTCCAGGAGCACGTTTGGCATCATATTCTTCTCGGAAAATCTCCAACCAATCCCGAATATCCTTCAGACTTGAATATCTTGTGATATCAAACATAAATATTCCACCAGATGAGCCAGAGATGTACTTACCAAGGATAAAACGGAAGTGTTCTTCACCTCCCATATCCCACAGCTGCAGTGTCACCTTTATATTCTCAATCATTAGCTTTTTTACGTAAAAATCTACTCCAATGGTTAAAGAAGTAGAGGTATCAAACGTTCCAAGCAAATATCGCTTTACAAGTGAGGTCTTACCTACACCGCCATCGCCAAAAATACAGACCTTTGCGAGATAATCATTCTGGATGCTCATTTGTCGTTCCTATTCTTTATTAATCATTCAATGATAATTTGGGTTACATATAAAATAATATAGTTTTCTCTAGTAAAAAAATATAAAGTATTACATTTTAAGCTTATTTATTAATTAGAATGCAATTTTTCAATCAATTTTGTGCAAAATTAAAAATTACTCCTCAAATTTGGTATCCTTGGACATATTAATTTGAAGTGGACTGAATCTTAAGAAAAGGTAATAAAAGCAGAATTATATGGAACTGATAGAAAAAATAACACAAAATTCAATGAGAAATATTGGATCTGGTATTGAGATTATTTATGATGCAGGGATTGATTTATTAAATCAAAGGTAAATCTACTCTCTTAATTAAAATGTAAAAGGAGAATAATGGTTTCAATCTCTAGCTTGTTTTTCAATCTCAAACGTTTCAATTCGTTGAATCATTTCTCGCGATAATTCCTCAAAAATTTTATCCACATTCTCTCCTGTTTTTGAGGAACATTCAATATAGTCAAGCAGGTTTTGGCTTTTAACGATCTCTTGAGCTCTTTGTTTCTCCACAGATCTTTTCTCAGCCAGATCTTTCTTTCCTCCCACCATTATGATGGGAAGAGTTTGATTAATTTTCTTTTTCTTCGAATATTCTTCTCGAAAGATTTCCAACCAGTCATCAAAATTATTTAAACTCATATACCTAGAAATATCGAACATGAAGATTCCCCCGGAGCTACCACTAACATATTGAGGTAAAATGAATCTAAACTGTTCCTCGCCTCCAAAATCCCAGATCTGGAGCGTTACATTCTTTTCATCGACTTTTACTCGCTTTACAAAAAAATCTGCACCGATGGTCATGGTGGTATTTTCAAACGTCCCCAATAAATAACGTTTGACAAGGGTGGTCTTTCCAACCCCTCCATCGCCGAAAATAACAACCTTAAAGAGGTAATCTGTTTTTGGTCTCATAGAATCTCCTTTAACTATAATTAAATTTGATCTGAAAATGAATATTATTACTTCTACTAAATTCTAATACCTAAATAAATATATAGTAGGGATAGATTTTATTTGTTTCTGTTTTATATATATGAATGACATATGCTTTTTTTATTTAACTAATTGCGAAAGAAGTCCCCTCCATTCATGGAGAGGAAGAATTTCGCAGAGCATCTACATGGTTTATCGTGTGGGTGAGATTTTCCGCATTATACATCACTAAAGTAACGGACCCTTTCCTTTTAAATACCTCGCATACTATACACTAGTCTAGAGAGAGACCCTTGCAAGGAGAAGAAAACGTGCAATTAACCCAAAAAATTCGGATTT
>SHMU01000200.1 GCA_008080765.1 Promethearchaeota archaeon
TTTTTTTGTGGATCGAGATGGAGTACCATTTAATCCAGAACCTTCCAAAGCATTTAAAGGGACCTCAAAAGACAAAGCCACAAAGACATTTTCTCTTATTAATCGGCGCTTAATCCGGCGAGCTCGGAAGGTATTAAAAAGAGTAAATCAAGTGGAAACATCACAAAGTTTAGGATTGCTTAAAACCGATATCAGCATTCTCGCAGAGAAACTTAGTTCCTTGTTAAAAGGAACAAAAATTAAATAATCCGAAGCAATATTTTTTATTGCAAGGAATTTTCATTATCTTTTTCTTACCATTAAAAATTTAAATAGAAGAATTTATCTATTAAATATTTGAAAAGAAATTTTCTGTTAAATTTAGTGCTAATCGAATTTAAATGATATAATTTTGAAATCTAATGAAAATGGATGGCAGAGCAATAATAAGGTAGAAGGTTGTTGTGAAATTCCAAATATTACTGAATCAAATGGTTTTTATGTCTGCATGAATTGTGGCGCAACCCATTCAAGAATAATTGATGATTCTCCAAGGAGGGCATATACTCAAGAAGAAATTAAAAAAAGGAAAATCACCGAACGAGTTCTTTCTCCAATTGGTCCCCGAACCATAATCAGGGGTAATAAGGATGCTCAAGGTAATCTCTTAAATCCCAAATATAAAACAAAATTTTATAGATTAGCAAAGATTCACCGCTCGTTAATTACCAGTTTCGAAAGAAATCTTTGGACTGCCCTACCCAGTTTACATACGATTCAAAAAAAAATAGGGTTGCCAGAACGAGTTGCCAAAGATGCCCTTCGTATCTATACTGAAGCTGTAAAAAAAAAGTTAACCATGGGACGAAGCATAGACACATTATTATGTGCTGCCATCTTTTGCGCAATTAGAATAAATGGTATCCCTCATGCCTTAAAGGAAATAACCGAGAATGCACAAGTATCAGAAAAAAAGGTGATTAAGAATTACCAATTAATTTTGCTCAAGGTCTTACCCGAATTAAATTTAAAGGTAAAGCATTTTGATTCTGTAGATTATATCAACAAATTTAATGATCAATTGGGGTTATCTATGAAATGCCGAAACAGTGCAATTGAATTAATTAATAAGGCTAAATCTAAAGGGTTCGTTCCCAGTGGAAAGGACCCTAAAGGTATCGCTTCCGCAGCTCTTTATATGATTTCAAAAAAGTACAATGAAAATCGAACACAGAGAGAAATTTGTGAGTGTGCTGACATTACAGAAGTGACTCTTCGTTTAAGGGTTAAAGAAATTTCTCAATTCCTAGAAAAAGAATGAAATACTGATAGTGACTTTTTCCAGATGATTGATGACTCTTTCCTTTTAGCAAATATTTTTTTCTAATACAAAATTATTATATCTATTAAGTTAAAACATAAAAGGATTTAGCTAGAGAAGGTTTTTTTTAAAAATGAGCCATATTGAACGCAATTATAATATATTGAAAGAAAAAATGATTAACCAAATGGAGACTGCTCTCACATTTGGAAAAAAACTCATAGATAGCGAATTAGACGCCGGATTACTAAATTTTGTAGTGAAACCCGTTGTAAAAGCATTTTATAATTATTGGTGCGATAAAGATGCCCGTACGGGGACTAAAAAACAAATAAAACTCGTATTGGATTTAGGAAAAAGATTAGTAATAAACGGTTCTCAAGATACTTTCGAGAAGTTAATAGAGGATAATTTTCAAGAATATCTGCAAGGCGACCAGACATACCTTAGATGCAATAAAAATCATAGGGATTTTACCAAATTGCGAGAAATCACCAAAGAGTGTTTTATCAGTCAAGTGGAAGGGGCCGTTAAATTTTTAGAAGTACAAGATGCTGCTGAAGACTATGATGATTTGACTAGGAGTGCCTTTAAAACTAAAGAAGAGGCGTATGATATTCTTTCAAAACAATTAGATTATCATGATAAGGGTATTAAAATTGTGGAAAGAGATCCCGAAATCTTAGATGTGCCTACAGGAAAGAAAATTATTATCAATATTTTAAGAAAAGGATTCGAACAAACAAAAAAAGAATTAGTCGAAAGATTAAATACTGTTTATAAATAAATTATACCACACTTAAGGTTTATCTTTTAAAATATTTATTATATCTTTATCTTTTATGTAAATCTAAACTAATAGAATAATTCAATGAAAAAGAATAGTTCTGAAAATTTTACTGGTCGAAATAAAAAAACAAAAACGAAGAAATTAGGTAACCTCAATCTTCGGAAAATATTTTTACCTCTCTTTACCATTACAATAATGACTATTATCTATTTCTATTCTTCCGAAGGGCTCGGCTCCATCTCTACTGCGTTTATGATTGACCCCAATTATTCACTGAATTTCAATTTTACAATGCTCATCTTTGTATTCCTATCATTTCTTGCGGGATCCCTTCAAGGAGGAATCAGTGGTTTTTTGGGAGAATTTCTATATCAGTTTGTTACTTATGAATTCATCCGCCTAGAATGGTGTGTGGTTATAAGTATGTTAGGATTTATCTCAGGAATATATAAGTACAAACCGGGAAAATATTTTATGTTTAGAAAGGTTTTTTATACACTTTTAATTCTAATAGGGATTACAATCTTTTCAACATTTCTCATAATTATTTTTAATATGTTTCTCAATCCATCATTCACATTCATCGACGCGTTAATCAATTTAGGGATGAAATTTATCCTTCAATCTCTTCTAAGTGGAATTTTTTTGGTACCTTTTCTGCTCTGGCTATACGATAAGGCACTTGCAAACAAGGAGAGTTACATCTATAATAGTGCTCTTACGCACCATCCAATCTATCAGAGTGATCATACCTTCTATTTGAAGTTTGGTAAGACCTTTATTTTTTTTTGCTCAAGATGCTCAGGTATAATAATAGGAGGGTTAATAATGAGTTTTGTTTTTGATATTAGAAGCAAAGGTCTTGCATTCTCTATAACAGCGGAATTGGCAGTTATTTTATGTATTTTACTCCCTATACCGGGTATGATCGATTGGGGTACTCAAACACTCGGATTAAGGAAAAGCTCCACGTTTTCTCGATTATTTACAGGTTTTATTATAGGTTCTGCGCTATATATCCTTACTTTTACCAGTAAATATTATTTTTTCATGATAATCATCGTAATCGTCTATTTTATCATCGTTGGTATTTTATTATTTATAGGAAATCGAATAAAAATGAAAACGGAACAAGAAAATAATACAATACATAACTTTTCTGAGGGAAATATCATTGAGTAGTGAAAATATTATTTTTATTCATGGCATGGAGTCCTCTGGACATGGATTTAAAGGAAATCTTTTTCGTGAACGAATACCGGGAATTTTAACACCTGATTTTCGAGAATATGCTCCTGATATTTCATATCATGATCTTCTTCACGATCGAATGGAGGAGATGATTGAAATCTTATCCAAGGAAAATATATGGAAAATTATTGGTTCCTCATTTGGAGGGCTTATGGCATCCCTTTATACATTACAAAATCCACAAAAAGTAAAGAAATTGATTCTTTTAGCCCCTCTTTTATCCGTTCCAGAGTTAACACCAGCAAAATATGACAAGATCAGCATTCCAGTTATTATTTTTCATGGTAAAAATGATAAAATCATACCCATAAAAAAAACTAAGAAACGGGCGCAATTATTATTTAAGAATTTAACATACAACCTTGTAGATGACGATCACATGCTTCATCCCACCACAGAATCAATTAATTGGTCAGAAATATTAAAATAATCTAAATTTTCTGGTAGAGTAAATTTTATGAACAATTAAGAATTGGACTCCTATATTTTTTTAATCGGTTTTTCCCTTTCATTTACTGAACTAAAGTATTTTAATAGCTAGTAGTAGAACTTACGTTACTAAAAAAGCTATGATAAAGAGAATATACAATATAGGAAAAAAATTTAAATAAATCATATAATAACATAATTAAGGAATAATTTTTGTAAAAATGACTCAAAAAAAGCGAAAATATATTTGTGCGGACTGTGGTAATATATTTAACGAGGAATTAAGCGAGCTCATAGAAGAGGGCATCCAAGTGTATTGCGAAAAATGTGGTGCTCCGTTTAATCTGGAAAAAACAAAGTTTTCTGAGAAAGCATACAAACCTGTCGAAAAAATTAGCACGAAAGAAAAAGAAAAAAAGAAGAAAAAACACAAAAAGCAGAAAATAGAAGATCTAACTGAAGAAGAAAAGGAAAAACGGAAAAAAGACTATGATAAATTAGCGGGAGCTATAAAAACATTCAATAAATTTACTTATATTCCTATATTAATTTATGGAATAATCTCATTCATATTGACCCTCACCAGTTTTGCAAATCCAGAGGAGTTTGTCATTATATTTATACGACACTTTACAGCAGGTGTTGCAGCATTAACCATTGCGTTATATGATAATAGAGTTATTGGAAAAAAAGTCAAAGCAGAGAAATTTGAAGATGTAGTACTTGATGGGATATGTTTTGGGATTTTAGGAAGTATTGTGTTTGGGTTAGGTGTGCTTATTCTTATTAAGGGTGTGCTTATTTCTGTATATGCATTTATTAGTGAAGATGGACAGAAACGGAATTTATATGAAAAAGGTTTATTATTAAAAAATTCATTTTGTAATTTCTCTTCCAAAGCGGGTTATCTTATTTTAGTGCTTGTATTCCAGGGATTTTTTAGCGGAAATATAATGGTAAATGAAACATCAGCTTTGGTGTATATTCGAAATCCTCCTGAATTTTCAATTATCTTTCCTTATTTAGTAGCCTTCTGCGTGTTTTTTACGATAGCAGTAATAAGTTTAATAATAAACTCATTTATTACTCATAAAATTTATTATAGACAAACCTTTGATACAAAACATGGCATTTCTCTCATAATACTTGGCATTTTAGCAACAATGTTTTATGCGTCGGGAATATTTATATTAATTGAAGGGGTATTGCTTATTATATTAAAAATTAATGCTCCCGATGAATATGAAGATAAGCCATTGGCATTCAAAGAAAAACAAGGGGAACCTTTTATAGAAGAAGAACATATATATAAAAGCAAAGAAGAATCGGTATCAAAAGTTCCTTTTGTTCCTCATACGGAACATGAAACTAAGACTATTTCTCATGAAAAGGAGCAAACAGTAAGCAAAGAAGAGGGAGTAACGCAACCTTCTGAAACGCCATTTGTACCTCAAATAAAAGAAAAAGAAATATCCGAAGAAGAGGATCATAAAAAAGCAGAAGAGAAAGGCTCTCAAAAGATTCCTTTTGTTCCAAGAGTAGAGGGCAAGGAACTTTCTGACGCAAAAAAAGAAGAGATCAAAAAAGAAATCAGCAAAATCAAGGAGGAAGAGATACCCGTTATAAAAGACAAAGAAAGAGAAACAGAACTGGAGTTAAAACTTCACGAATCTCTTTTACCCGTTAGGGACAAAAAAGATAAAAAATTGGTGAAAGAATATTTCTCGAAAATTTTTACCGTATTGTCTAAAGATGTGAAAAAACAAATAAAAGATCTAAACATTTCTAAAAAAGAAAAAAAGGAAATTTTAAAAGAATTAGCATTCTTGAATAAGGAACAACAAATTAATTATATAAATGCGATGATTTCGCTTTATAAAGAAGAACTGCCTGACACATTAATCGCACGGGTAAAAAATCTTAGAAATATCAAACCCGAACATCTAGAAAAAGTAGTTAATCAGCTAAAATATATGGATGCTCAAGAAAAAGTAGAGTTTATTATATTTTTAGAAAAACATGCATAAAGATTTGATTTCAAATGTCACTTGAAAAACGAAAAGATACCAAAGAAAAAGAAGAAAATTCAAGATTGGAGGACTCATCGTTTCGAGTAGACGATTTTACTCCATTGGAGAGGAAAAAAGAAAGGAAAAAAGAAGTTGGACAAGAAACTAAGAAGGAAAGAGAACAAGAAACTGCTGAAAAATTGACTGAAATCGAGAAAGATGTCTTAGAAATCGCCAAAGAAGTATTAAAATTAAAACGCTTTGACACTGATTTTGAGATCAAATCACAAGCCCAAATTCAAAAGTATCCTATTATCGAAAAGCTTTATGCAACTTGTATATCGAAGCTTGCCTATAATAAGGGCTATAGTAAGGAAGACATCTTTTTGGCAATTCGAGGACTCGAAGATAAAAACTGGATAGTGACGAACGAACGCCGAACAAAGTTGGAAGTACTAGAAAATGAAAAACTAACTGCTGTCCTGGAATTTATTCGGAAATATCCGGGAGTTCACGGAAGAGATGAAAAAATTGAAGAAGAGTTAGACATCACGCGAACCCCCTTTCTTAAGCATGTAATGACCCTTGAGAATTTTGAATTGATCCGTTCGAAAAAAATTGGACGACGCCTTCATTATTTTGCAAAGGACATACCCGATGACTTTGATGAGTATAAAGCACTTTTCTTTAATCCATTAATCCCGCAAATCATCGAGAAATTTTTCTATGATGAAACCGTTTCAATTACGGAGATTTCCGAAACGCTCGATGTATATCCCGGTACTATTAATTATCATCTGAAAAAATTGAAAAAACTCAATATCATCAAAACCTCAAAAAATAATGAGGGTAAGAAAAGACATCTTGTAAATATTGAACTTCTAAAAAAATATAATAATATTTTCAAGGAGCCAAATTTCTCCAATCTTCTAAATGGATTATGAATATAAATATAACCAAAAAAACTATTAGTTTAATCTTTTTTTTAACAATTTTATTGCTTCTTTGAATATCTCCTTCTATTTCAGTTTATTCTTTTAATGTAATAGACAATT
>SHMU01000201.1 GCA_008080765.1 Promethearchaeota archaeon
AAGCATCAGACGCATTCAAGCTTGCCCTCAATGGAACTATTGCTTTAGACCACGATAAATAATAAGTTAAAAAAAATTGTATTTAAACTAAGGAAGTTATTTTTGATCAAATCCTAATCTATGAGAATCAATTCCAAGATTTTAAATCCAAATTGAAAATCTCTTTTAACTTTTTATCTGTAGAATAGATTATCCTTGTATCATATTTTTTACACGTCATAGCAATTATTTCATCATGAAGCTCATGGCTTTCCTTATTATTCAACATATACTTAATGATTTGAAGATCAAAATTGTCAATTATCACATTTTCAGACTTTTCCCACCGATCAATAGCTTTCTTTAATGATTCTATTTTACCTACTTTCCTCAATTTCCATAGTAGTTCTGATATTGCAATTGTAGGAATTACTATTGTAATAGCTCCATTTATTACCTTTTCTTTTAATTCTTGTAAGATTTTAGGAACTTTATCATGCTTATAATGAAAGTAAAATAACACTTGAGCATCAATTATTGCCTTTTTCACCATTAATCATCACTTTGATTTTCTTTCGGGAATAAGGATCTCTTTGCTTCTTTTAATTCTTCCTCAGTAAAAGGATTAATTCCTTCAAATAAATTATCTTCAATCTCTAAAGGATGGATTTTTTTTCTAATAATTATGGTTTTATCATTTTCTAATTCCATTTCAACTTCGGAAGTGTCCTTAATTGCTAATTTATCCCTCCAATCCTTTGGAATGACGATTCTGCCATTAGAAGATACTTTTTGAATTACTTTTTCAGTCATTTTTTTTATCTTTTTATTTGATTGATTAAAAAATTGTCATTATCATAATATGAATGACAATTATTAAGATTTTTCTTATTTAAATAAAACATAGATCTCCTTTTGAGTGTCTATAAGAATTTTAATATCTCTCCATTTTCCTCATGGTTTTATTTAATTAATTCAAAAAAAATTTCTATTCTCTTAAAAAGAGAGAGCTTTTAATAAATAAAGAATATATCAAAATGAAAATTTTAACGTGTTCTCATATTAGATTAAAGTGAATTCTAATAACTTAAGAGTCATTTAGCTTCTCTATGATCATATCAAGCGCTTTATCAATATTAAATCCCGTCTTGTTTGAAATTAAAAGATGCCCAAAAACTTGATCATTGCTGTCGGTGATGGTCTCAAGCATTTCTGTAAATGATGCTTTTCCTTTTTCATCAACCTGATCTTCCTTCGCACCAAGAATTAGAAGCGGAATATTCCCACTTTCAAATAATATACTCATCCATTCTTCTAGTTTATCAAGCGTGCTAAATCTCGTCATATCAAATAAGAAGACAGCAACACTAGAACCATCTACAAAATTAAGCAATAACTTCCTGAATCGATCCTGACCACCAAAATCCCAAAAAATGAGGTCATAAACTTTTCCATGATGACTCATTTGGATTTTTTTATTGAAAAACTCAACACCCTTGGTTAGTTCGGCTTCTTCATCAAAAACATTATTAATGACCCTGTTTAAAAATGATGTTTTTCCGACCCCTCCCTCGCCGCATACACAGATTTTAATGAAGTTTCCATTGTTGTTGTTCATGTTTAGTTCGATATATCCCCTGTGCGTTAAAAGATATTAGATATCATGTTATATAAAGATGTTATGGTTAGTATAAAAATGTATAAAATTAATACTTGATGGTTCAATGACCAATAGGAATTCAATTTTCGCTATTTTTATCCTACATATTCCCTTGATTTTGAAGATCAAACAGAACTTTAATTCACTTTTTAATTCAATCTTATTTTAAGATAATTTTTATATTAGAATGGAGGTTTGATAACATTCAGACCTAATTTCAAGAATATTTCAGTAATCTATAGGATAATTAAGGAAAAAATATAATTGAAAAGAAATATTCCTCTAAAAAAAGACTTAAGAAGAAGATTAAAATGTTCAGTATTCCATTTTTTGAAGAGTTAGAGAGTTCAAATAATATTTTGTTAGGTGGATGTGGAGGAGGTTATGATGTATATTCCACAATTCCTTTCTATTTCGCTCTTAAAAAGAAAAATAAGAATATTTTTCTAAGCTCTATTAATTTTGGGTATTTAGATGTAGAAACAATAGAACTTGAACATCTTTACCCCAATTGTGCAATAATGAATGGGGCAACTAAGTATAATCCATTATATTATTTCCCAGAAGCAATTTTAAACAAATGGTTCAATAGACACCATCAAAACGATATTCCAATTTATACTATCTATGATGTGGGAACAAAGCAGATTAGAGATATTTATAGTCAATTAGTAAAAAAATTTAATATAGATGCAATCATTTTAGTGGATGGTGGCACTGATTCCTTAATGAAAGGTGATGAAGCGAGTCTGGGTACTCCTACGGAAGATATATTATCGTTAATAGGTGCGTATTTCGCTCCTATTAAGAAGAAATATTTATTATCTGTTGGATTTGGGGTTGATGCATTTCATGGAGTGCCTCATTATGATGTATTGAGTGCTATGTCTGAATTGATAAAATCAAATTCTTTTAAAGGGTGTTTTTCCTTGATGAGGGAAATGCCTGAAGTTCAGGAATATATTAGTGCAGTTAATTTTGCAAATATAGGATTTCCTTATGAAACTTCCATAGTTGAAAATTCGATTGTCGCATCTATCGAGGGTGAATTTGGTAATTATCATAGAACCAGCCAGGCATTAAACTCAAAATTATTCATCAATCCTTTAATGAGTCAAGTATGGTGTTTTGACTTAAAAGCGGTTTATGAACGTAATTTGTATGTTTCCAAAATTTCTGATTTAGAGAGTAAAGAGGAAGTTCATAGAGCCATTCAAGAATTCCATAATAAAATAACTAAGAAAAAAAGAAAACCTATTCCTTTATAGAAGAAATTAATTAATTCGATATCATCATTGAAAAAGATGAAGAATTGTAAGATTTACCTAATAAAAAAGAATTAGGTAATAAATTTCATTATTAGATTTGTTATTCTAAAGATGGTAATCGATTTTTGGATTTTACAATATTATTGAATAAAATTTTTGTCTAATATATAATTTATAATTTAAAAAAATTTAATTAGTTAAATAGAGGCTTTTTAATATTATTTTGTTTATACTAACAGTAAGAAAATAAAAGATAAAGTGGAAAGTATGGACATTTCAAAGGAATTTGGAAAGACTAAAAAGCTTCTTACTGAAATCTTAGAAAAGCATAATGAGAGTCTCAAATGGATGTATGAAAATATGGAAGAAATCCAGGAAAAATATGAAACTAAATTTATCGCAATATATAACAAGATGATAGTGGGTGCTAAGGATAATAGAAAAGAATTATCTAATTTCTTGAAACAAAAATATTCAGCTGATGAATTAGAAGAAATACTACATTAATCCAAAAGGATATATATGATAATCTTATCCATAATTAAATAGTAAAATTCTCTTCTTACATTGCTCCAATATTTTAATTAATAAAGGACTAAATTCTATTCAAATCAAGAATTTTTTTTTAATAATATTTTATTTAAAAGAATTAAGCCATTTTTATGGATTATATTCTATTATTTTGTTCATCAAAAAATAATTTCCCCATGTTTCATCAGTCCCTTTTCCTAATATGCGGTATTTTGATCCAACAACACTAGTTAAATTTTCTAAAACTTTAGTAAAAATAATTATGTTTTTTCTTTTTCTCTGAATTAGGAATTCAAAAAAATTACTAATAATTTGACTTATCCTTATTTCATGAAATTCTTGAGATACACCAATTCGACTTAAATAGATTATATCATATTTATTAAGAGCTAATAAAGAATTAATATTACTTTGGATATTTTCTGGTATGTTTATAGTGTTTATCTGATCTATAAACTCATTCTTCGTGCTGATACGGTATCTGAGAAGTCCCAGTAAAAGATTTGTCAATTCATTCTTTTCCAATAGAAGATATGTTAGATATTTACCTCCGCTTATAGAGTCTACTTTAATATATTGTTCTAATGACCCTTTTGGAGCGATTTTATCAAAAGCATTATTTCCTGTTATCAATTTATATTGTATATCATCCCTAATTATTCTACGAAATATGAACATAAATAGTGTCAGCTTTATCTTGGATATTATTTAATCAATCTATAGAAAAAAGATTATCTCCTTTTATGGGGGGCTGTCCATCATCGCATTCAGAACAGAAAAGTTCATTTGTAATGATATCTCGAATATAAAATTGTCCTCGTAATATCTCCTTACCACAACTAGAACAAATCTTTTTCTTACTTTCTAAACTATCTAATGCTTCATTAATTTCATCCTTAGCCATTTTAATCACTTACTATTTTGAATTTTTTATTAGCAATTTTCCTTAATAATAAATATAAAGTTCAAGAATATATTCCTTTACATTTTATACTAAATTATTAGTTAGAATGATGAATAGTATAATAAAACTCTTAGAAATCGTTTATATTCTTAAAATTTATTGAATTTCTAAGATATTTTGGCAATTTGGACAGTAAAGAGGTATTTCTTCATCGCATTCATCCAATTCTTCACTACTTAATAATTTTCTCCAACACACTAATTTCTCATCTTTTTGAATCATATCTCTTCCATGATGTTGGGTATAACTTCTTTAGTTTTACATTGTTTACAAATTAGGAGTTTTGCATGCGATTCAAAATTCTCTGGAGTTAATTCCTTAATTTTATTCTTATATCGAAGGAGAGTCATGGAATTAAGCATTACTAACAGCGAAACCCCCATGTCGCCCACTCCCACCGCAATTCACAGGGTCATTAAGCCGATAACGGTTAAAAATGCAAACAAAAGTTTAACAATGATTGATGTCCAAATATTTTGTTTTATTACTTTATTAGTTTTTTTCGCTAATTCGATAAATGTCAACAATTTTGTTAAATCATCACCCATTATTATTACATCAGCAGTTTCCAATGTAATATCCGTTGCTGATGCCCCGATTGCGATGCTTAAATCGGATAATGCAAGAGCAGGAGCATCATTTATGCCATCTCCGACCATAGCAACACCTTTATGAGTTTGTTTTAATTCTTCTATTTTATGAAGTTTTTGGTCAGGTAATAGTTCACCAAAAACATTAGTAATATCAAGACACTCTCCAATTGTATTGCATACCATTTGATTATCGCCAGAAACTAGCACAGAATTATAATCATATTTTTTCAATCCTTCTATAAGAAGGGGTGCTGAGATTCTCAATACATCACGAATGGTAATAATTCCTAATAATTTCCCTTCAATTCCTACAAATATAGGAATTGTCCCCTCTTGTAGAACAGATTGAAGATCGGTTTCTGGAAGTTCATACTTTAACCCCTCAAAGTAGTTCTGACTTCCCACATAATATAATTTATTGTCAATTTCCCCTTTAATCCCTTTTCCTTTCACGATGGTGAAATTATTCACATTTTTCGTGGGAATCTCTAATTTTTTTGAATAGGAAACAATGGCTTGCCCAATAGGATGTTCAGAAAGCATTTCTAAGCTGGAAGCGATGCTTAGAACCTCTTTACTCTCTATGTCATAATTAAAAATTTGGAATACTCTTAATTTCCCTTCCGTTAACGTGCCCGTTTTATCAAATGCGAATACTTCAATATCACTGATTTTTTCAAGAAATCGATTCCCTTTCACTTAGATACCTTCCCTTGCTAGCTTTGTTAATGCCGTTATATTTGCTAGCGGTGTAGATAATGTTAACGCACAAGGACATGAGACTACCAAAAGAGTAAGCCCCCTATAAAACCAATCGTTAAAACTTAACTCAAAAAATAACGGGGGAATAATCATGATTACCAATGCTAATATCAAAATAATAGGGGTATAATATTTGGCAAAACGTTCTATAAAGCGCTCTTTTTTACTCTTGTTTTGCTGAGCTATCGCAACACTTTTCGCAATTTGTGCAACAATTGTATTATTCTTCTCTCTCTGCACTTCTATTTCAATAAACCCATCAGAATTTAAACTTGCGGCAAAAACTTCATCTCCTTTTTTTTTAAATACTGGAACCGATTCTCCTGTTATCGTACTCTCATCAACATATGATTTTCCTTTCATTACTTTGCCATCTAAAGGAATTTTCATACCAGGTTTTATCCCTACAATATCCCCAACTTTTACTTGAGCGGTTTGAACGGGTATATATTTTCCATCAGTTTTTAATAGCGCTTCATCAGGAGCTAACTCCAGTAGTTCTTTTACCGCTTTTCTGGATTTTTCAGTGGTTACTTCTTCTAAATATTCTGCGATAGCATATAACACTATAGCTGTAGCACCCTCTTGGCCATGTAAAATAAAAAATGAGGCTATAGGAGCAATGAGCATTAAAATATTTGCGGTGATTTTTTTATTCAATATATCCTCTATCGCTTCTTTTACAATACCATATGACGAAAGAAAAATCGCAAGAATAGCAAAGATTTGACTCAGAACGACTAGGTCTGTTGCAAATTCTAAATAAATCGATAAGGCAAGTATAACCGAAGCGGGAATAATAAAAAACCAGAAAGGTTCTTCGAAAAAGGATTCATCTTCTATTTCCTCTATCTCATCAAGTTCACATAAGATCGGCACGGAAGCCCCGTCCTTTAGGGCGGGGAGGAAGTGCCGTTAGATAGTATTAAGTGACAAGATTTAAATACGTGCGTTATCATTATCATTATAAGGTTGAGTTCTAATGAAGTTTTGTAAGACGGCACAGATACAGATCATCGGAGAAAAAGA
>SHMU01000202.1 GCA_008080765.1 Promethearchaeota archaeon
TGAATCAAGGGTGCACGCTTGAGATAAGACGAAAAAGAGTTAATTTTTAATTTATCATTCATTTGGAAAATTAACCTCAAAGTGAAATATACAAAAGGTTTTAAAATAATGATAATCGCAATTTTGATTTCAAAATTAATTTTAATCTTGATATATTGAACTACCACTCCTTACATGGTATAAATTCACAATCCATCGAAAATTGCGTATTGTGGAGCAAAGGGTTTGCATTGTCTCCAAGTGCTTCCCATCTCATATCCGGTAGTCCCTACGGTAAAATGAAAGATATGTGTTGTGTTTCTATGCTCTCCTCATTACCTCTAGAAACAGCCCCTTGCTTTAAAGAGCTATAAGCTGGAATGAGTTAATACCATTGTGAAGAGGCTATTCATCAGTGCCCTCAAGAAACGATGCTTTATCGCATAATAATGCTAAATTTTTTCATCTCTCCAAACCGGATTTACCTTCCAATATAAACTTGATGATTTTTAAAATTATAAGCAATAAGAGCCAAGGAACAAGAACTATGAAAGAGAACTATGAAAAAGAAATAAGAAAGAAAAAAAAGGTAAGAACTCTATTTATCCTATACGCTCATCTTAAATAGCGTTCTTAATGCCATAGACATAATGTATTGTTGTATCTGGCGAGTCCCGCCAACAACTTCTTGAATACGTGAAATGTTCATGTAATCGTGCATAGCTGTGTTATCACACACCCCAGCTCCTCCCATCAGGTTTGCCATTTCATAGCATGCTTCCTTGGACAACAAGGTGGTGTGGTATTTAAGCTGACTTGCAGAGGCAACCATTGCCTGGCGAATATTGGCTGGAATATTGTGTTCCCCACCGAAATTCTCCACTTTTTCATCATATGCTTCACAGAACTTTAATAGACTTAAGGTAAGGTTAGTCGTTTTTGCCCAAAAGTCAGTCAAGAGAAAACCGACACCTTGCCATTTGAGTATCTCGCGACCCATTTGCTCTCTCATGTTCGAATAAATCGCAGCATGAGATACAGCTCCCCAACATTGGGCTATTGCGCCCATAGCAATTCCTAATCGTTCCGGAATTAACCCCTCAAAAAGATGAGCTTTTCCTCTTCCAGGACCTCCTAAAACATATTCCTTAGGAACCTTTAAGTTAACCAGCTCCTCCTTTCCGAGGAAAAGCTTCGGGACCCATGGGATGTAGACTCTTTTCACGTTAAAGCCTTCCCATGAAGTATCAATTAAAAACTGAGCCATCTGGTTAGCGTTATTTTTTTCTGTGGTGGCATAAGCAACGACCCAATCTGCCTTAGGAGCATTTGTATTGTATATCTTAGTTCCGTTTAAGATAAAACTGCCATCATCCTGCTCTTCACATTCCGTTAACATATGCGTGGCATCAGACCCTCGCTCCGGTTCCGTTATCAAGATTGCTCCCGCACTCTTTCCGGTGACCATGTCCTTTAAAGCTTCTAATCTTACTGGTACATTATCATGATGCTCACGGACAGGATTTATAGCTAAGATTGTGGCTCCACTGGCCATAACGTACATAGTAGAGAACTGATCAGTACCCAAGATTCGTAGAAAATCAGCAGTAGCCCCATAATAATCATAATTTTCATCAATTTCCGAGTAGGCATGGGTACGGGTAATATAACCTTTTTTCCCGAACTCTGGTATCCACTCGTAAATATCCTCTTCTGGACCATGGGTTATGTTGTTCTTCTTCTCAAAACGCATGCAAAAACGCTCTATATCGCGCAAAAATTTGAACTGTTCGGTGCTAAGGACGCTCATGAGATTATTGTTCAAGAAATTATACCGATTCTTTAAACTCATGGCCTCCAAAATTTCGTCGTTTATTGCCTGCGTATCAAATCTTCTATTTTCCATTTTTATCCAATTCCTTTTTAAATATTAATAATATAAATCTTATTATGGAAAATATGTAATCGTTTTTTAATTTTTTTTAAAAACTCAAATATAGTTTAGGGAATTGACTATTTCTTTTTGAAAAGAACAAATGAAATATCCAATTTATATCAATTAATTAATCCTTTCCTCCCAAATGATGATCAATTTCTACATAAGCAAATTCCGTAATCGTTGGGAAAATTTCTTGGCAATGAGAAGACTTGTCTCAAAAGGACACGTCTCTTTAAAAAGAATTACGGATATAAAGTGGTCGTCAATTCCCTTCAAGGAGAGTATGCCAAAGTCTTCCAGAGAGATTAATTCATTGATTTGATAATTACCTGTGATGAAACGACCTTCCAAAAGACGAATAATTTCCGAAAGCACATTTGCCTCTAAATACGAGATGACAACTCTGCCGGTCTGAGTAATGAGTCCCGAAGATACAACAAAAACAGAGAATGTATGTAACTCCTCAAATATGTTCATGATGGCTTTTTTATTTTCCTCAGAAATCAACGTTCTATTATTTTCCAAAATGTTTTCTATATTTTGCTCGAAATCTTTAAATTTTGTGATCTCGCCGTCAAAACCATGGGTTAGGGAAGTTTCATCAAATCTTCCTAAAAATTGTGTTTGTATTTCCTTTAAATGCCCCCGAAGTTCCACCAAATTATCGGTACGATCAGCAAATAATGCAAACAAAAGCTCATCATTGCCCAGTTTTTCAATTTCAAAAATAAAGCGAAAGGGACCCACCTCAATTTCAGAAAGCTGCTCCGTACGCAGAGTTTGTTTGACAAAAGAAAAAATCGCACTTAAAAAGCTGCTGGTTAGTTTTATATCAAAAAGATCCTCGTAAGTTTTGTAAAAGATCAATTCTCCCGTGTTCCCTTTTTGAATGAATATGCTCTTAATCATAAGTCGAGATAGGATCGAAATAAAGAGTTTTATTTTCCCTTTATTGGTTGAATTATATAGACTATATAATAATACATCTATAAAAATTCAACCATAGCAAAACAAATAATATATCGAGATAAGAAATAAGATATTGAGAAATGAGGGCTAACAAAGAAATTTAATATAAAAAGCCGGGGGAGATAAAGATCCTTCCCATTTAGGGACTTCAATAAAAGGGAACAAGGTGAGGGGGAATTTTAAAAACCATCAAATTTTGCCCATGCATCTTCTTCCTCGTCCTCGTATTCCTCATATTCCTCCTCTTCTTCGTGTTCCTCCTCTTCTAAATCATATTTCGCCTCAAGTTCCTCTTCTTCCTCTTCGTACTGTGTTTCTAATTCATCTTCGAAGGTAAATGCCTCTTCTAAATCTGCCATAGATTCTTTGGTAGTACTCGCCTTTACCTGGGGAACAATTACTTCTTCCTCCTCCTTTTCTTTCTTGCCCACAAGCTTCAGATAATCGCCATGAATCTTAATGGTAATGGGAGTTTCTTCTTGGAGAAGACGAACTACCACCTCTTCACTGCTGGAGGTATCATGAGGGAGACGCATCACTTTCGCACGAGCACCCTCAAATACACCGCTGATTATTTCGACAGTATCGCCTTCTTCTAAATACTCCGTGACAGAACGAGGCAAGAGTACATGTTTTATCTCTCCTAAATTAATATTTTGCACAATTCGTCCTTTAATATGAGGGATCCCTTGTACCGCAATCTGAACGTCCCTTTTTTGTGGTGCCTCGAAAAAGATGTAACCCGGAAGCAGCGGAGATACAAGTATTGCTCTAATATCTGGAATTTCATCTAAGATCCGGAATCGATAAAAAATCTGTTTTAAAATATTACTTTCTTGATTGATTGTGGTTCGAACGGCAAAAAGCGTAGTCAAATCCATTAGCCGCTCTCGTTCCTCTTCGGTAATGACCTCCTCACTTTCGATATCTTCGGTCAATCCCTTTTCTTGTTCGGTCATCTCGTTTTTCACTTTCTCCTTATTTGAATTGGTCTTATTGTTAAAATTTCAATATAATAATTAGAAAAATAGACATATAACTTTATTGGTTTCTTCAATGATCCTTATGTTAAAAATTTTTCCCTTAATTTCTTACCCTCTTTCGGGCGTAATTTTTTATCCCGCTTAAATAAGAGCTGTGACGTACGATATATCAAGTACTTTTAACTATTCGAAACGGTTCGGTGTTTCTATTTCATAATATTTCATCTTCTAATATTATGTAGTAGTAGGCTGAGCACTAAATGGTACTCTTTCTGGATTCTGAGGGAAACTCCTCTCTTTTTTATTACTTTTCTCCCGGATCTTCCCTTGTTTTCTTGCGCGATTTTACACCGGAATATTGTCTAAATCAAGCCTTTTGGGTAATTTTCCGTTTCGTATTAACCAGGCAATTTCATTCTTCTTGTAGCGCCAGCTAATCTCTGCTTTTCCCAATTTATCCTTAGATTCAGTCTCCCAATCCCAAGGATTTACCAGCACTAAATCGCCCTTCCGGATCCATACCCGCTTTTTTATCTTGCCGCGAATCCTGCCGATACGGTGCTTTCCGTCTTCACAATATACCCGCATTCGATCATTGCCGTAAATATCAATGACTCGCGCAAACATTTCGCCCTTACTTCTATTGGGCTTCTTAATCCGACCTATTGTTTCCGATTCAGTATTATTTCTTTTCATATATATCCTTCTCACTCATATAAATTATTATTCTCTAAAAAATCTATTTGATTTTCTTCAGAATGCTATTGTTCTATAGGAAGCAAGCTGCCCCCCAGTGCTCAGGTGCCTTATTCTATTTTATCATCGGGTCTATATTCCCCTTTAATAAACACAACTTTAATCGGCGATGAGGACTCGTTTCTAATATTATGCATTTCCCGTGGCTCGATTAAAAACGCGCTCCCTTCGGAGGCAGCATAATCCTTTCCATTAATAACCATAATCCCCTCTCCCTCCACAAAATAAAATGTCTCATCAATAGATTCGTGCCCGTGTGGCTTATCCGCCATTTTTTCGCCTGGAAGCAATCGGATGACCCCCCAATCTATACTCGGACCGCGCATCAGATATTTTACTCCCGATGATCCCTTGCGATATTCAATATCATTTTCATTGACTATTTTCATTTTTCAATCCTCCTTTTACTTTGAGATAGTAATAAACACTTTAAATTAAACGCCATTAATAATTTTTATCTCCGTACTATTCACTCACAAAAAGATAGCTCGCAGAAGCTAAAATGTTAAAACGCTATCAGACCTTCAAAGGCAAAAAATAGACTAATGCTTAAATTAATTCAAGGTGTTTCAAAATATTTTCAGAAAGAATTTCAAATGATTTATGAACATTTCTGCCCGATTTGGAGGAAGTCTTCAAGTACGTGACCAAATTAAACCTCTCCACAAATTCCAAGATGTAATCATCTTCAATTGACACTTGATCTTTCAAATCGAATTTAGTCCCTAAGAAAATGATGGGCAAGTCAGGATCGTCAGACCGACAAATATTCACCCATTCATCAATCCTGTCCAAGGTCAGTGGACGGGTTAAATCAAAAAGTAATAAGGCACCTTTAGCGCCGTTGGCGTAGGATTTTAAGAGCATTCTGAATCGTTCTTGTCCACCAAAGTCCCAAATCTGAAGGATAACCTTCTTTGAGTTAAGCTCCAGCTCCTTTAGGAAGAACTGGACACCTATAGTCATCTTCGTATTCGCTTGAAACTCACCCTCAATGTAGCGATGCAGTAGAGTAGTCTTCCCTACACCTCCTTCGCCAGCAGTGAGTACCTTCAACACTAATGGCTTTTCAGGCTTTTTTGTGTCGCTCATTCCATTACCTTCTATATGTAAAGTATTAATTCAGTTTATACTTAAAAAAATTTTTTCTATATCTCTTCCATTCCTAATATATATATCATAATACAGAGCTATAATATTTATAATTATTGAAATTAATTTAATTCTATTAAAACGATCGTATGTCACTTATAGTTTATATTTAACTAATAATTTTGCTAAAGAAGAAGCATCACATCCTACCTATCCACATATCCCTTCCTAGTTTACATCTTCGGCAGTTATGAGAGTGAAAGGAATTTTTCCTGTCGTACAAAAAACACGGGACAAATGCGACAGGCACGCGTTCTTAATTCGTAGTCATTGGTGGCAAAATAGACATTTCTATGGTTTTCACGGAATGTTTCAATCATCCGTAGCAGAAATCCGTCGGTGGTTTCGTTCTCATCTTTTATGCGATCGTAAAAATGAATTGTATGCTTTGCTTGGCGCTGCTCTAAATATGAGAGTCCCGCTCTTAATTGTGTTTCAAAGAGGGAATTCTTGCCCGAGTGTTGGCGTCGCTTTTGTTTCGCTCGCAGCTCATCTAACACCTGTTGAAAAATGATGAATTCGCAAGAACCTTCTAACATACCCTCCATCTCATCGATATAATCGATCTTGAATTGAATTGGTACTAAGATGAAATTGCTATCAACAATAATTTTATTAGTTTTAGACAAGATATGTGGAAAAATGTTTCAAAGGGTTTTATACTTTTATTCTTGATTGTATTTTTGAATTAGTAAATCTTCATGAGAATTAGAAGTAAATTAGGGAGTCAATTACCCCGCCTTGAAAGGCGGGGCTTGTGGCTCAATTCCCCATCAATTCTCCTAAAAGCTTCTGGTTCATCATCGCCCACATCTAAGGGGCTAATTGACACATAGCCCGTGTCCTTCGGATATACCGAGGGACAACTGCCCGATCTCTGATAT